>NZ_CALXRM010000023.1 GCF_944390845.1 uncultured Brachyspira sp. | reverse complement strand
ACGTGAATTATCAATAGCATTAGCAGAGAACTTTCATCTGTTTGAAAATTGACAAAATATATTTGTTTAGGTATATATTATATAATATTAAAAAATTATAAAGCTAAAAAATTATGATAAACACTATAATACTAAACGATAACAACATAGATGAATACTTTTTATTCACAGACGATTCTACTCTCATAAAATACAATAAAAAAGAAAATAAATATGATGAATTAATAAAACTAGAAAATATAAATTCTAAAAAAGAAATGATAGTTTTAAAATTAATGCATCCTTATATTTGCATCACTGAAGAAAAAGGATTAAATTCTTCAGTAGTAAATATAGAAACATTAGAAACTATAAATTTAAAAAGAGAAGATTATCATTCTGATGTATCAAGCTATTCAAATGAATTTTGTATTATTAATAATGAAATACATCTTATTACACAAACAAAATGGAATACTCTTGATATAATGAATTTAAAAACAAAGAAAATGATAACTGATACAAATAGAGATGAAGAAAAATTTTCAATAGATTATTTTCACAGCAATTTATTAGTATCTAAAGATTATAAACATTTTCTTTCTAATGGCTGGATATGGAATCCTGTTGACTGTATAAGTTATTTTAATATCGATGAATTTTTAAAAGAATATGAGAAATGTCAAGTAGATGTTGTTAATGAATATATAAGCGGTTATAATTGGGACAGGCCTGTTGCTTTTATAGATGATAAAAAAATTGTTTTGGCTTGTGATAATACAAATTTTAATGATGAAGATTTTATTTATAATCAATTAATGTTCTATAATATAGATGATATAAAAATAGATGACAGCAACAATAATGAATACAAATATTTAGAAAGCTATAAATCAATTAATACTAATTTATTCAGTTTAGATGAATATAATGAAGTACATGGAAAATTATATTATTATAAAGATAATTTAATAGCATTAGATTCAAAAAACAATAATATCAATATATATAATCTAAATAATAATACATTAAAAAATATTTGCACAATGCCAAGTAATAAAACTTATTTCAGCGACAAATTTGGAATTATATATTATATAGATAATGATATTATAAAAGAAATAAATATTGAATGTTATTTATAAATTTTAATTGTACACTTTTAAAAATTTAACATGTCTTAATAAGATATACCTAAAAATGAAGCCTATATATAAAATAATTTATATATAGGCTTTTATTAAAAAAACAATTGATTATTTTTTAAGGCACATTTATACTAGCTAATAAATTCTCTATTATCATATCGCTGTTAATATTTTCAGCCTGAGCCTCATAACTCACGCTTATTCTATGTCTTAATATCTCATAAGCAACAGCCCTTATATCTTCAGGCATTACAAAACCTCTTCCCTGCATCATAGCATTTGCTTTTGCTGCTTTAGTTAAATATATACCAGCTCTTGGTGAAGCTCCGTATTCTATATATTCTCCTTGTAAATTATACTCTTTAGGATTTCTAGTAGCATCTATAATATTTACTATATAATCCAAAAGTCTTTCTTCTATATGTATTTGAACTGCTAATTTTCTTAATTTCTCTATAGTTTCTATAGTAGTTATAGGCTTTAATTCTTCAGGTTTTGAAGATGACATATTTTTAATAATAGTTTTTTCTTCGCTTTTTGTAGGATATTTTACTATAACCTTTAACATAAATCTATCAACTTGAGCTTCCGGTAAAGGATAAGTACCTTCCTGTTCTATAGGGTTTTGAGTTGCAAGAACCAAGAAAACATCTGGAAGCTGATAAGTTGTATCGCCTATAGTAACCTGATGTTCTCCCATAGCCTCCAATAATGCTGATTGAACTTTAGCTGGAGAACGGTTTATCTCATCGGCCAATATTATATTAGAAAATATAGGACCTTGTTTAGGCACAAAAACAGAATTTTTTATATCATAGATTTCAGTTCCAACTATATCAGCAGGAAGCAAATCCGGAGTAAACTGTATTCTTTTGTATGTTGCATCTATTGTGCTTGCCAAAGATTTAACTGTTAAAGTTTTAGCAAGTCCTGGAACACCTTCTAAAAGAACATGACCATCACATATTATACCCAAAAGAAGTTTATCTATCATATTTTCCTGACCGATAATAACTTTCTTTATTTCATTTTTTATAGCTTGAACAACATCAAGTGCCATTTTAGAGGCTTCAGAAATAGCCTGCAAAGAATTATTTTCTACCATACCAACTTTCCTTTAATCTCAATTTATTATTAATTTATTTTTTTACTATCAAAAGCTTTTTTATTCCATTTATATTGATCTCTTATAAACTTATAAATCAAAAATGCAATAAGAAGTATTATTACCCATTGCCCTACCATAACTATTATAAACCAAGAACTAAAAACTCTTATATTATATTCTTTAATTAATTGTTCTTCAGGTACTAAACTATTTCCTCTTTCTATATTATAGTATGTAGCTTCTAATTCCGGTATTTTTAATTTTCCTTTTCTAAGAGGCTTTAAAGTATATGTAATTTTATAATTCATTGTAGCAATTTCACTATCTTTATGTATAGTTTCTGTTTCTATTCTTTTATTAATAACTTCAAAATCGCTTATAGCATTCTCATTTATACCAGAAGCTTTAAACTTTCCTGCATCCCCTGTATAATACAAAGAATATTCTAAATTCTGCCACATATATAAACTTTTCTTGTTTACTTTTTCTTCTACTATAACAATAGGATATAGCATACTTGTAATCATTAAAAATAAAAATATATAATATTTAATCATCAATGTAGATTATATAAAAACTTAAAAAAAGTCAATACTAATTATCTTATGAATCTATTAAAGTCAAAGGTATATGATAAAGAAGCTCCTATACCAAAGTAGAATCCGCTTGCTAGCTGTTCCAAATATGGAGTAAAATTCAATGAAAGACTGGCATCGCTATTCAATACTAAATAAATACCCAATCCTAAATGATTAAGATATAAAAACGCACTATTATAAAAATCATAAGCTATATGATATTCTAAATATATACCGGCAAGTGAGAAACCAAATAATGAACCCGGATATACTCCCAAAGCAGTTTTAAGTCTGATAGATTCAACTACTCCTCTAGGATCATTAAAATACATAGGAAGTTCAAAATTGGCATACATAGTAAGGAAGTCGCCCAAACCTATTAAATAGTGAATTTGAGGATTAAGTCCGAATTTCTGTTTAGATGATCCGGGAAATAATACTTCAATAGCACCTATAAAACCATTGAAAAATTGGAATCTTGGCATTATAGAGAATTGAGGCTCTCCTTCAACACCAACGCCTACTTCCGGAATATATGTAATAGGTAAAACTCTTGCAAATATATCAAAATTTCTGAGTATACCAAAATTTATCATAATAGGACTTGATAAAGTATATTTCTTTGTACCTATTCTATCATTATTTAAATAAACCGTTCCTCCAAGACGTAAAGCTCCTGTCATACCTGTATACATCTTATATGGAAAAGAATAAGCTAATGCAGATAGTATTAACATTAAAATAAATACAAATAAAAACTTTTTCATACTTTCTATCTTCTTATTTCTATAATAATACACTTTATACTATACTAATATAATATATTATATAAAAAATATCAATAAACAATTTTCATTACTTATACAATAAAAGTTACTATTTATGATATTTTAACAAAAATATTAGTACAAAATTTGACTTTTACGCCATTTATACTATAATATTTCGCAAGTTCATCGGAGGACTTATTGGAAATAAAAATACCAAAGGTTGGATAAGATGTCTAATTATTAGATTTCTTGTCCAGCCTTTTTTGTTTTTAAAGTTTTTAGGAGTATTATTTATGGATATGTTAAAAACAGATGTAAAAAAAATATTTTTGAAATATTTATCTGCAAGTTTTGGAAGTGCTTTAATTGTTGCAATTTATTCTATAGTTGATGTTGCTATGGTTGGTCAATACGAAGGAGATAATGGAGCTGCTGCATTAGCCGTATTTGCCCCTATATGGAATGTAATTTATAGTATAGGCCTATTATTTGGTATAGGAGGTTCTGTACTTTTCAGTAAAGCGAGAGGATCTGGAGAATATCAAAAATCCAATGTATTTTTCACAGTATCTTTTATAGGTTTATCTATTATAATTACTATAGTTTGGATATTTACATTATTATTTGAAGATAATATACTTTATTTTCTTGGTGCCGATGAGGTATTATTAAATTTAGCTAAAAAATATTTCCTTCCAATAAAAATTATTCTTCCATTATTTGCTTTCAGTCAATTTTTCGCTTCATATTTAAGAAATGACAATGCCCCTATAAAAGCTACAGCAGGTGTTATGGCTGGAGGAATATTTAATGTATTTGGTGATTACTTCTTTGTATTTGTATGCGATATGGGTATATTTGGTGCTGGTCTTGCAACTGCTATAGGACAAATAATTACTGCTTCTATTTTAATATCACATTTATTTACAAAGAAAAATACATTACAATTTACCAAAATAAATAATTTTTTATCATTATCAAACAATATAATATCAATTGGATTTTCTACATTCTTTATAGATATAGCAATGGGAATATTAGCCTTAATGTTCAATAATCAAATAATGAAATATTTTGGTGCTCCTGCTTTGGCTGTTTATTCTGTTATAATAAATATTAATATATTAGTTCAGTCATCAGCTTATGCAATAGGACAAGCATCTCAGCCTATAATATCAATAAATTTAGGGGCTGACAAAATGGATAGAATAAAATCAGCATTAAAATGCAGTATAATAACGGCTTTAATATTAAGTATAGTATCTACTTTATTTACATACTTTAATACTGACTTCCTAATGAAAGCATTTATGAAACCTTCCGAAGAAGCAATGTCTATATCAAAAAACATTATGAGAGCTTATTTCATATCATTTTTAATTTTGCCTTTTAATGTATATTCAACATATTATTTTCAGTCCATAATGAAGCCTGCATGTTCTTTTATAGTTGCTATATCAAGAGGATTAATCATAAGCGGGATATTAATATTTGTACTTCCTTTATTGTTTATAAAAGAAACTATATGGTATGTTATGCCTATTACAGAAGCTTTAACATTTATTATTGTTATAGTGTTTTTTATAAAATATAGAACTATATATTCAAAATAATTTTGATTAATTATAGCAATATTAATTTTATTTAATATACTATAATTAAGGAGGATACAGTAATGAAACTTTTAGATAAAAAAATAGCATTAGTAACTTCATCTACAAGAGGTATAGGATTAGCCTGTTCAGAAAAACTTGCTGAAAATGGAGCTAAAGTTTATTTGGCTGTAAGAAGACTTGAAGCAGGAAAAGAAGTAGCAGAAAAAATCATAAAAAACGGAGGCGATGCTGACGTTGTATATTTTGATGCTACAAAAGAAGAAACTTTTACTTCTATGATTGAAGATGTTGTAAAAAAAGAAAATAGAATCGATATACTTGTAAACAACTTCGGTACTACTGACACTAATAAAGATTTTGATTTAGTTAATGGCGACACTGAAGCATTCTTCAAAATAGTTAATGAAAATTTGAAAAGTGTTTATTTACCTTCAAAAGCAGCTGTTTCTCAAATGTTAAAAACAGGAGGCGGAAGCATTATTAATATATCTTCTGTAGGCGGAATATTCCCTGATATGTCAAGACTAGCTTATGGCATATCAAAATCTGCAATAAACTTCCTTACTAAAAACATTGCAGTGCAGTATGCAAGAAATAATATAAGATGCAATGCCGTACTTCCTGGATTTGTAGCAACTGATGCAGCAATGGAAAATATGTCCGAAGATTTTCTAAAGATGTTTTTGAAAAATGTACCATTAAACAGACCGGCAACTCCTGAAGATATAGCAAATGCTGTGTTATTCTTTGCAAGCGATAATTCATCATTTATAACTGGAGAAACTATGCCTGTAGCAGGAGGTTTCGGACTTCCATCACCTATGTACAGTCAATATATGGATATGGGCGGCAAAAGAGGATAAAAAATAATAATTAATATAATGATAGGGCATGATTAATTAAAATTATGCCCTATTAAAAAATTATTAATTTTATAAGATTTATGTATATTATATGTTTACGTTTATGTTAACATTTTATCACATAAACTCAAACAATAAAATTACCACAATAATACTGTAATTCTTATATAATTAATTAATTTTTATATAAAAAAATCATTCATAATCATATTCAGGCATATATCCATTATCAACAGATATAATTTTCATTGAAAAAGACAATACAAACTCTATTATAGGCTCAACTCCTCCATAAGGATAACTAACGGGATTAAAATATAAGAATGCTGTATTATTTTCTATTTCTTTAATTTCTTCAAAATAATATTCTCCATTGCCTATACAATCAAATATGTCTTCATAATCCCACCTGTCACCAGATGAAAAAATATTAAGCTCTTTATCAGTATAGAAATTTAAAATATTATTATCCTTATAAAGGTCTGGTATTTGAAGTTCTTCATCTTTAAGAGATTTAATATATAAAAATAAATCTTTCATTCTGGAAAAAGATTCTCTGTCATTAATAAGAAATTTAATAAAGCAGTATCTCATAATATTTATCAATTCTTTCTATAAAATTCTAATGCCATTTTTTCTATGTCTTTTATAAATTTATCTTTATAATTACAATATAATTCAATATCATTATTACAATTTTTCAAAGCTTCCAATTTTATTTTAACATATTCTTCAGCAATATTTTTATTAGATCTTACAAAATCTCTGAAAGCTAAATGTCTTTCAATATCAAACTTATTATTAATATCAAATATATGTATATGAGAAAATCTTTTTTTGGTACCATTATCATCAATATAATCTTTCATAAAAAATCTTCTCTTTGCTATTCCATTTTCCCCCATAGCTTTATATCCGATATTAGCAAAATCATCATTATAACAATCAACTTTATTTATATCATAAACTACAGCCAATATATCTATAATAGGTTTTGCTTTTAAATTTTCTATTGATGTGCTTCCTATATGATGAATGCTTATGAGTATATCATTAATAATATTTTTTATTTTTGATTCTTCCTCTATATATAAATTCTTCCAATTAGGATCATAATCAACAATTTCAATTATTCTCATTCACAAACTCCAAATAATAAAATTATTATATATACTAAAAATTTTTAACTTTGTAATTTTTTTTATTCAACTTTTTCCCGCCGCAAAAAGTTGCAAAAAGTGCAAATGTAAAATTAGTACTAAATAATATTAACTTTGTTTTACATGTAATATAAATTATTAAAATTAAGCTCAAATATAGCCTTTTTGCTTCTTTGTGGAAACAAAAGAAGTGGGGTGCGGGGCAAAGCCCTGCAAATATTTTAAATTAAAAAAATTATTTTTGACAAAATATAGTTGTTTATGTATATACTAAAGAATAATATAAATATTACAAAAACTATTGAAACATAATAGATTTATTTTTTATTGTTTTTTATAAAGCACATCAAAAATAATAAATATATAACAATGATTTATTAATTTTTATTTAAGAAAAAGAGTTTTTATATATAAAAATAAAATACTCTTTTTCTTTTAAAAATTCAAATATTAATGAACCTCTCCCCAGCTGTTTCCTTTATGTATATCAACAGTTATAGGCACATTAGTTTTTACTGAATGCTCCATTATCTCTTTCATTATAGTCATAGCTTTGTCTGCTTCTGACTCTGAAACTTCAACTACTAATTCGTCATGAACTTGCATAACTATTTTTGCTGTTTTTAAATGGTTTTTAAACTCTTTATGTATGGCAATCATAGCTACTTTTATCATGTCAGCTGCACTTCCCTGAATAAGGGTATTTAAAGCCATTCTTTCAGCTTCATTTCTCGCCATAGCATTTGAAGAATTTATAGTCTTTGATAAATCCCTAATTCTTCCGCACATAGTTCTTACAAAGCCTTTATTTCTTACTTCCTCAACAACTTCCTCGCAGAAAGGCTTTACTTTAGAATATGTTGCAAAATATCCTTTTATAAAATCTTCAGCTTCTTTTCTCTTTATTCCAAGTTCTTTTGAAAGTCCGAATGCTGTTTTACCGTAAATGATAGAGAAGTTTATTATCTTAGCAATATTTCTCATTGAAGGAGTTACATGCTCTTTGCTTACAGAATATATTTTCATTGCTGTTTTTCTGTGAATATCATCATTATTTTTGAATGCTTCAACTAATACTGGATCATTACTGAAATGAGCTAATAATCTCAATTCTATTTGAGAATAGTCAGCAGCTATAAGCAAATTTCCTTTTTCTGCTATGAATGTATTTCTTATTTCTCTTCCCTCTTCTCCTCTTACTGGAATATTCTGTAAATTAGGCTCTGATGATGATAAACGTCCTGTTGCTGTTACAGTTTGATTGAATGAAGCATGTATTCTTCCTGTTTTTTCATTTATTAAAGTTGGGAATACATCAAGATAAGTATTTTTTAATTTTGCATATTTTCTATATGTAAGCATGTATTCAGCTATTTTATGTTTTTGTGAAAGATCAGTTAATACTTCTTCATCAGTTGAGAAACCTGTTTTAGTTTTTTTAGTTGGAGGTATTCCCATTTTATCAAATAATATATATTCAAGCTGTTTTGGAGACTGCAAATTAAATTCTTCTCCAGCTTCCTTATATATTTTCTCTTTTGTCTTTTCTAAAAGTAAACTATACTCATCTGATAAAGCTTTCATTCTTTCGCTGCTTATATAAACACCGTCAAATTCCATATCAGCAAGTACGCTAACTAAAGGCATTTCTATATTAAAAAATAATTCTTCAAGATTATGAGTTTTTAAAAGCGGTGCAAAACATTCATAAAATCTAAATGTTACATCAGCATCTTCACAAGCATATTCAACAACATCTTTTAAAGGTGCATCTAATAATGTCTTTTTAGCATTATCAGTTAAATCAGCGTATTTGATAGTATTGTATGAAAGATAGGCTATAGCTAAATCGTCCATATTATATCTTCCTCTTGTAGGATTAATCAAATATGCAGCAACCATAGTATCAAAGTACATATTACCTAAACTTTTACCTATAGCTCTCATCATCTTGTATTCATATTTAAGATTATGACCTATAACCTTTATGTCTTCACTGGCCAAAGTATCAAATACAAGATTCATACATTTTTCTTTATCAATATTTGTTCTGCCGCTTAAATCTAAATAAAATGCCTCTGAAGATCTTATAGAAAAAGAAATTCCTATAATAGTATCTTTAAATACATCTAATCCTGTAGTTTCAAAATCTATACATACAAGTTTTTTACTCTTAATATCATTTAAAAGATTTTCTAATTCTGTTTCATTCTCTATTAAATAATAACTTGCTTTATTATCTTTAGCACTAAGTATAGGACTTTCTTCTTTTGCAGCATCATTATTATTTACCTTTTCATCAGAGATTTTTACTTTATCTTCTTTTTTAGAAGAACCGTATATATATGAATTGATTTTATCTCTTATTTGTTTTAATTCTAATTCATCTAATATTTTATTAACTTCATCAATATTTATTTTATTGCTTGCTATTTCATCATAATCTAAGTTAAAACCTTCTATATTTCTCTCAATGGTAGCAAGTTTATAGCTCATATATGCCATATCTTTTGACCCAAGCAATTTTTCCTGAATCTTACCCTTAATAGAGTCAATATTCTCATATATACCATCTAAACTTTTATATTCTTCAAGAAGTTTTAATGCTGTTTTCTCACCTACCCCTTTAACACCTGGTATATTATCTGAAGCATCTCCCATAAGAGAAAGTAAATCTATTATTTGATTCGGATAAACTCCTCTTTTTTCCTTTACCATATCTGAGTTATATTCCATAAGCTCATTATCTTTATTGCTTGCCACAACAATAACATTTTCATCAACAAGCTGAAGTATATCTTTATCCGGGGAATAAATTATAGTTTTTATATTCTCTTTTTTATTTCTCTCAGCAATAGTTCCAACTATATCATCAGCCTCATAATTTTCAAGAACTATCCTTGATATACCTAAAGCATCTATAAGATTATAAAGTATAGGTATTTGGCTTCTTAAATCATCAGGCATGCTCTCTCTATTCTCTTTATACTCTTTATATATTTCATTTCTGAAAGTTTTTCTTGAACTGTCCAAAGCTATAGCAACATATTCAGCAGGATATGTATTTATAAGCGAAAAATAAGTTCTCATAAAACCATTGATAGATGAAACATTCTGTCCCTTAGAATTTAATAGAGGTCTTTTCAAAAAAATAAAATGGTATCTGTAAAGTATACCGAATGCGTCGATAATAAGAAATGTTTTTTTCATAATATTTCCATAAATATTTTTTATAGATTAATAAATATTAAATCATAACTTAATTATTATCGTAATTTGGCAGAAACATTTACAAAATATTCTCTGCTTGATATAGGATATCCTTTGATAGTTTCATATTTAACATCTAATATATTTTTTACGCCAAACCTTAAAGACACATCTTTTTTAAATACAAAAGAACTTATTACATCAAAAGTGGTATAGGATTTATCTACTTCTGATTTTGTAGTATTATTATATTTATCTCCTATATATTGTACATTAAAGAGTACACTCGCCTCTAAATCACTACTCTTACTATATATGTATTCTAATGATGTATTGAATTGATGTCTTGGCAAACCAGGCAAACTATTATTTTGAACACTTACATTATATAAATTCTGACCGACTAAATAAGAATAATTACCCTTTATTTTTATAGTAGAGTTAATTTCTTTTATAGGTATATTGAATATTATACTTGTTTTACTTCCCTGAGTTGTTAAGTACTGATTATTATTTGTAAGTAAATCTTTTTTGGCACTTATAAAATATATAGCTTCAACAGTAATAATATCATGAGGCTTTAATGATAAACCAATATTTCCGCCTTGATAGAGATTTTGATTTTTTATGCTATTAGTATAACTTTTTCCAAGCAATGCAATATCTGTTTGCATATTAACAAAATATTTTCCTGTTAAACTAATCTGTTTTATTGGACTTATATTAAAATTAACGTTTCCGTTAACGTAGGACCTGAAATCGGCTGATGTACTTTTTTTACTGCTGAAACCTCTTTCTTCTCCGGAAGTATCTAAATTAAATTTTAAAGAACTATTATTTTGATTTTTTAAATTATATTCAAGCAAATTCATTTTACCAGATGATTTGCTTTCATTAGTTTGTGTTTTTTTATATTTGATGGTTTTATCTGCTTCCATTTTCACATCTTTCAATAAGTTCACATATAAAATTTCTTCAGATTTAGCAAATTTCTTACTCAAAATATTATATACTATTGTTCCGCTTAAAACATAATAATTAATATCTATTGAATCTATATTCTTTTTATCATATAAAAATAAATAAACTCTTTTTTCTTCATTATTTAATATTTCACCGTTCAATATGAAAGTTGATTGAGAATAGACTGTTTTATTATTAATATCTATATTGGCATACTCTTTAATTAATTCAGCGATATTCTTAGCTTTAGATGATTTTATCTGAGTTTTTCTTATAATAAATACTCTGTCTACAAGAAGCTGTTTTTCTTTATGAGCAGATTGCATTTCCTCTTGAGGATAAAGAGGGGAATATAAAAAAACACATAATAATATTAATAATATATTTCTCATCTTTATATTCCTGTTTTTTTATTACAACCTCAATTATAGTTTAAATAATACATAAACTTAAACCAAACAAATATGATTTTGAAAAAATAATATTTGATCAATATTAGCGGAATTATATTCTATAATATAAAATCCTAATTTATTAATTATATAAAAAAGAAAACAATTATATAATATTTTTCAAGATTTTTAATATTTTATAAAAGTCACTATTATAATTATATGTAAAAGGTTCTTGATTAGGAAATAATAATACAAATCTTACTATATATACAATAATAAATATTATTAAAATAGTAATTGTTATATAATTATTATTGTATATATAATCAGCTATTTTAAATTTATTTCTAAATATAGCAATTGCAAAAATAATAGTTGGAAGAATAAATAAAGGGTGATAATAAAAAGCTTTTTTAAAATTTAATTTCATTAATTCAATATGAGCTCTGGTCATACCGCAAGCAGGACAAGGAAAACCAGTAGTCTTTCTTATAAGACATAATTCACCTATTGGTATGTCATATATTTTTATATGTGTATTACTGTCATAAATTATAAAAATGGTAAGAAAAGATATTAATATGAGTTTTAATATTTTTATCATATTAAAAAATTGATAAATGATTTTAATAAAACATTATTTCTTTTTATGTAAAAGTATTAATTACATAAAAAGAAATAACATTAATATATTTATTAAACATATTTTTCCATTTGATTATATATGATATCAGCAAGACCAAAAGTTTTTGTTTTTGAAAATTCTTTAGCATATTCATCATAAAGCATATCTTCAAAAATTTGCTCTGCCATACCGCCGTCTATTAAACCGCTTTTATCAACAGTTTTTCTCATTTCTTTTAGCATCTGATTAATCATCAAAGCTTCAAAATCTTCAGAAACTTTTCTAAGACGATTTTTTTCAAATTCTTTGTCATATTTTGATGCAATATTATTATTATTTTCTGTTGGTTCTTCTATAGAAAATTTAGCATTTGAATACTGTTTTTTAGTATTTTCTAATCTAGTTAAATTAGCACTTCCCATGCTTAAATTATATTTATCTGTTATATTCATAATTTATCCTAATAATAAATTTTTATATACTATTATTTTTATCGGAAAAAATAAAAAAGCCATTAGCAATAAAAAAGCCTAAATCATATTTCAGATTTAGGCTTTTATTTATAAAAATAATATTTTTATTACTGCCAAGTTACAATATATTCAGTATATATATAACCTTTGCTTATAGACTTAGTCATTTTTACTTTAGAACCGTTAGGATATTTGAATCTGAATATATTTTTTATTATTTCATCATAATAAGTTTCTATCATAGAATCATAGTTAGGGAAATAATGTAAATGATAAATTATACGTTTCTTTTCAGCCTTAACTGGTTCTATATGAATATTTTTAAACATCTTCTTATTGAAATTAATAAATATATCAGCTAAAGTATTTCTTTTTGAAACTTTAATAAGTAATTTTGTAAAGAAAGAAAATCTTTTAAAGTCATATCTAGCTTTCTCTCTTATACCCTCTCTTGAACCTTCATAGAATTCGTCCATTATAGAAGTCATAGGTATGAAACATGAAGATGATAAAGGATATTTTTTTCTAAATTTAGTTTTAGTAATATCTTTAAATATATATCTGCATTCATCTGGCATTTGTTCCAACAATTTTTGGAATTTTTCTTTACCAAAAGTTGCTACAACAAATTTATAAATACTTTGAACGAATGCTTGTCTTCCGTAAGCTCTGTCACCTTCATTGATAATTTTTATTTTCTCTTTAATAACCTCTTCAAAGTCTTTTATAACATAATTAGACATTTCATTTTCTAACATATCAACTGAATCGCTTGCTACATTAGAAAGCTGTTCTATTTCTTTTATAAGATCAAATACATGTCCTATTTGATTTCCCATATCCTGAGTTTTTGAAACTATATCATCTGTATTTTGTGATACAAGCTTCATAGCTTCATCATTTTTCTTAGAGAAATCAGAAAGGTTTACTAAATCATCTTTTGCTATAGAAATTCTTCCATGTAAATCTGTATATTGTTCTTTAATTACTTTAACAGCATCATACAAACTTTCTATAGAAACGCTAATCTCTTTTGTTGAATCATATTTCTCATCAGCAACTTTTTTTACTCTGTTCATAGTATTAACAAAGTTTTGCATTTTAGCAAGCATATCTTCTGTTGTGATTATTCTCTCTGTCATACTTGACATTATTAGATTCATTTCTTTTTCTATATCTCTTAATATTTTCCAAGCTTTTTCAGACTGCAAATTTGTAGTAGTAGCTAATTTTCTAATTTCTTCAGCAACTACTGCGAATCCTTTACCTTGCTCTCCAGCATGTGCAGCCTCAATAGCGGCATTCATCGCTAACATGTTAGTTTGCTGAGATATATCTATAGTTGAATTTACGAAGTCTGTAATACCTCTTATAGAAGATATCAATGATTTTGTAATGTTTTCTGTTTTTACTATTTTCTCTTTACTATCTTCTGCCAAAGAAACAACCTGTTCTGATTCTTCTTTAGCCTTTCCTACTGAAATTGATACTTCCTGCATATCCTTCTGCATACTCATAGTTAAAGAATTTATTTGATTCAAACTTACAGACTGATCATCAATCTTACTTTGAAGATTATTAGTCATATCATCAATGGAAACTAATTCAGCCAAACTTGAAGCTATAATTTTATATATTTCCAAATTACTGCTTTCTACATGCTTAAACTCTGTTTGCTGAGATGATATATTATCTATTATCATAGTAACATTTTCTGTCATAGCACCAGCAGCTTCGGTAATATTTGACATTCTGTCTTTCAAAGCATTGCTTTGTTCTTTCGATACCTTTAAAGTTTTTGATACACTTGAAAATACATGCTGAACCATATCAAAGAATATTCTTATCCAAGTACTTAAATCTCCTAATGAATCTCTTGAATGAATTTTACTTACATTTACAAATATATTATTGTCAAATACGCCGGATTCCAATTCCTGAGATATTTTATCTAAAGGTTTTAAAGATATAGGTATAGTTATATTCAATACAACTATAATAACAATTACTGCCACTATCAATATAAAGAATATAGTATTATTAGTTGTCTCTAAAACATTATAGAAGAAACTTGTAGGAACGGACATAAATATATTATAGAATCCATTATCAAATTGTCTAAAGAATAATGTATAATTCTGATCTCCAACCTGATAATTTTCTCTTACTCTTGTATTTGTATAGAATGTTGTATTATTTACTATTGTATCAATCCATTCTATTTCTTTTAAATTACTAAGTATAAAATTAGGATTATCATGATAAACTATTTTTCTATTTCTTGAATCAAAAATTACAGTATTAAAAGGACCTGTTTTTACTATATTAGTAAGCATTTCATAAGCTATATCTAAAGAAAGATCTGATAAAGATACTCCTATAAGATTATTATTTATACTAGAATAAATAGGAGAAGAAAAAGAAATAACTTTTTGAGGCTTATCAATATTCTTTAAATAAGGTGAAGAATAATAAATACTTCTAGGTCTTTTAGATTCTCTGTTCCAGTTATTTGGAAGTGCTAAAGAATAGAATTCATGTTCAACATAATTATCAGTAGAATTTTCAATTTTAGGATGCATATCTCCAGTATTGCCTACATCATATAGATATAATGAATAAAGTCCTCTCATATAAGGATTATTATCTATAACATCCGGCTCAAAATATATACCGTTTGCTATAACATGATGCAATGCTGTTTGAGATTTATGGAATCTGTAAATAATTTTTCTAAGGTTAGTAGCTACATCAGTAACAGTTCCGGTAGAATATAAATCATAAGACACAGTAGCTATATCTGCCAAAGAAACTGTACCAACACTTGTAGATGAAAAAATATTTTCAAATGTTGAGCCTACATCATAGAAATAGTTCTGCGAAACATTCATAGCAGAATTATATAAAGCTTCCTTATTAGTTTTTGTATTTATAAAAATCGTAGGCGATAATGCCAAAATTACAACAATAATAACAAGTAAAAGTACTTTATTTTTTAGACTCATAAAAAAAACCTTATATTATAAAAAAATTACTGCTTAACTTATCGGATATTTACAATTTATTATTGAGAGAGATATATACTATTTTTTAATAAACTTTCTAAATAATTTTCCTTTAAACATATTAACAAAAGAAAGAAAATCATCATTTTTTAATATTAAATTAATAATAGAATATGATAAAACTCCTAATAATATTACTATAAATACCTTAAATATAAAAAATATCCTAGAATCTCCTGTTCCTGATAATAAATAATACTTCACACCATAAACAGATCCTGCCATAAACAAACTGGATATCAAAGTTTTTACAACTTCAAGTTTCTTATTTACTATCGATTTCACAGTCATTCTCTTCATAAGCAATACATATAGTATACAAAAAGATACAATATTTGCAATAACACTTGATATAGATATTCCTATAATATCGAATTTAAATACATAAACACATAAATAATTACTAACAGCATTAATAATGAAGGTAAAAAAGGCTATATAAACTGGTGTTTTCATATCCTTCATAGCATAAAATGACTGTACAAGTATTCTGTAGCTTGCCACAAAGAATAAAGATATAGATAAATATCTTAAAGCACTTGATACTAAATATGTAGATTTTGAAGAAAATGCCCCATATTCAAATATCATTCTTACAATTTCCTTTCCAAGAACCACAAAACCAAAAGTTGCAGGAATAGTAACCAATGCAACAAGTCTAAGAGAATAACCCAAAGTTTCAACAGCCTCATCTTTTTTCTTATCCGCTATTAACTTACTTAAAGTAGGAAGCATAACAGTTGCCACACTAACAGCAAAAACACCTAAAACAAATTCATGTATTCTTGTAGCAAAAGTAACAGCAGAAACCCTACCCTCTCCAATGGCACCGGCAAAAGCAGTGGATACTAATAAATTTATCTGATATATGCTAGCCCCAAAAATACCGGGAGCAAATAATTTTATCATTCTTATAACATAAGGGTCTTTAAAATTAAAATTAGGCGTAAAAGTAAATCCTTGCTTATGTACAAACGGCATTTGATATATAAATTGTACAAACCCTCCTAAAAGAACAGCAAATGCAAATACATAAGCCATATTATTAAAGAAATCAGGCAAAAAGAATTTAAAAAATAGAGCCATAGATATAATTACGGTATTTAAAAGTATAGGACTTGCTGCTGATATGGAGTAATATCCTCTTATATTGAGTACTCCCTGCATAAGTGCTGCCAAAGATATAAATAGAAGATAAGGAAACATTATTCTTGATAAATCAGTAGCTAATTTTAATGCTTCTATATTATCCTTACCAGATTTATAAAGTATATTAACCAATAAAGGAGAAATTATGATACCAATAGCAACAATTACTATTAATATTAGTCCTAATAATGTAAAAATTGCTCTAAAAAACTTTTTTGATTCTTCTATACCCTTTTCTTTTTCAAGCTCAGTAAAAACTGGTATAAAACTAGCTACCATATTACCTTCGGCAAATAAACGCCTTAAAAGATTAGGAAGTATAAATCCTATTGCAAAAGCATCAGCTATAAATGTAGTTCCAAGCAGAGCAGCCTGTATTTGATCTCTTACAAGTCCGAATACCCTACTTACTGTAGTTACTAATGACATTTTTAATGATGATTTGGCTATTTTCTCTTTGCTTACTGTTTTATTTTCTGACATATTTCCTCTAAATTATATTTTTTAAAAATTCCTATATAATGTTTAATAATAACAGAATATTAAATATATTATAAAACTATAAATTAAAAAATAATAAAAAACAATCAGGATATTTTACTTAACATAATATTTTTTACAATTAATTTTATAAAATTCAAATAATATTGATAAACTATTTTTAATATAAATATTTTTAATTTTATATTATAAACTATAATAAAATATATTTTCATAAAAAAATAAATAATGATTATTTAATATTTTGTATATAATTTTTTATATCGTAATTGACTTTTTAATGATAATAATTTAAGATGCATACCAATAAAATCTTAAGGGTATTTTTTATGAAAATTTTTGAAAAAATCAATAAAAACTATTTCATTTACAAATACCATTTCCCTCAAATTTTCTAATCAATAGATGGGTCATCTATTTTACAAACATCAATAATATAATAAATCATTAATTTATTACATACAGAAGAAATTTATATAAAATTATATAAATAATAATCATAATAAAAAAATAAAAAATATTTTTGGAGGATAATTTTATTATGAAAAGAATTTTACTTATTCTATCTTTATCTTTAATTTTATTTTTGCCATCATGTTCCGGCGGAAATGGTTCAGAAAAGAAAAAAATTGTTTATTGGTCAATGTGGAATGAAACAGAATCTCAAGGTCAAGCAGTGAAAGCAGCCATTGAAGATTATATGGCAAAACATCCTGATATAGAAGTAGAGATAAATTTTAATGGCCGAGAAATAAGAAAAACACTTCAGCCTGCATTAGACAATGGTCAAACTATAGATTTCTGGGATGAAAATATAGAAAGAACAACCAAAAACTGGGGAAAATATGCATTAAAATTAGATGACTATATCACTAATGTTTATGATACTACAGGCGGAAAACCTTATGAAGATGTTATTATAAAATCATTACTAGATTTAGGAAGATCTTTTTCTTCAGATGGTTCATTATATGCTATTCCTTATCAGCCTTTTGTATTCTTATTTAATTATAACAAAAAAATATTTAGAGAGGCAGGAATAGAAAAAGTACCAGAAACTTGGCAGGAATTTAAAGATGCTTGTGCTAAAATAAAAGCATTAGGAATACCGCCTATTACTGATGATGATGCTGAAATTAATGCTTTATTAGGATACCATATGGCTAAATATAAAGGAACAGAATTCGTTCAAAAAGTAGTTACAGAAGGTTTATGGGATGATCCTACAGTATTAAAAGCAGCTAAAGATTGGCAGGAAATGGTAGAATTAGGATATATATCTCCTAAAGTTGCTGGAAATAAATTCCCTGCAGGAAGACATGAATTAGCAAGAGGAGAAGCTGCAATGTTCTTAAATGGTACTTGGGTTCCTAATTTTGTAATGGAAACTGCAGGCGAAGATTTTGAATGGGGACATTTCCCTTATCCTACAGTAGAAGGCGGCACTGACGGACTTTATGATATGCATTATGGAAGTCAGTCATTCCAAATAAATAAAGATACTAAATATCCAAAAGAAATTTTTGATCTTATAGTACATCTTACTACTGGAAAATGGGACGAAGAAATAGCAAAACGTTCTTATGCTCTTCCTGTTTCAAGCACAAGTACATATTGGACAAAACAGCTTGAAGATACTAAAGAAATATTCCCTAAATTAGGTAAATATTATCCTTTAGATGGAGGAATAGATGTTAATACAGAAAAAACTCCTATAATAAATGCTAATGTTATAAAATTAATGTCAGGTCAAATAACAGCAGAAGAATTTATTGCTGAAATGAAAAAATAAAATAAAAAATAATTAATTAAATAAATTAGATATGCTGTATATTTTTAGTATTTATAATGCTAATTAATACAGCATGTCAATTATTTTAGAGTATAATATTATGTATAAAAAATATAGAAAAATAACAGCTGTAATATTTGTATTACCAGCAATAATTATATTTCTAATAGCATTCTTGTATCCTGTAATTAGAACTGGTATCATGAGTTTATTTTGTGTTGAAACAATATCAGACAGCATAATGAACTGGAAATTCGTAGGAATAGATAATTTTATATTTTTATTTCAAAGTAAACTATTTTTAAAATCATTAAAAAATGTTTTTATTATATGGCTTGTAGGCGGATTAATAGTTTTTTCTATATCTCTTTTTTTCGCATCTATACTTACAGCTCAAGATATGAAATTAAAATCATTTTTTAAAACAATAATTTATCTGCCTAATATAATATCTTCTGTTGCTTTGGCTACTATGTGGATTTATTATTTTTATCAGCCTGATTATGGTTTTTTAAAATCATTTTTTACTTTAATAGGGCTTCAAAATTTGGCTGATATAAAATGGGCTTCTCCTAATTATATATTCATTTCATTACTGATTGCATATTCTTTTTCTAATGTTGGATATTTTATGGTAATGTTTTGTGCTTCTATGGAATCTATACCAATAGCATTATATGATTCTGCATCTATAGACGGTGCAAATTCTTTTGATAAATTTTTTAAAATTACATTGCCTTTAACATTAAATGCAATAAAAAGTGCAATAGTAATCTGGAGTATAGAAGCTTTCGGAATGTTTGTATGGTCTCAAATATTCTCGCCTTTAGATCCTGAACCTGGAACAATTACTCCTAAAATATATATGTATTTTCAATTATTCGGTTCCAATTTAATAGTTTCAGATAGAAATGCAGGATTGGGGGCTTCAATATGTATTATTTTATCTATTATAGCATTGATTTCTTTTTTACTTGTAAATTTATTTTTTAGGGATAATAATAAATAATTATGTTAAATCGTTTAGAAAAAAAAATAGTAATTAATAAGTTATTTTTAATAATTAAATACATGATAATGATCACTTGGTGTTTATTAATATTTATATGTATAGGCTGGATATTTTTAGCTTCATTATCTACAACAACAGATATATTTGACGGAAAAATTCTAGCTTCAGGAATAAATTTCAAAAATTATTATAAAGCTTTTGTTAATAACAGAGTTGGAATATATTTTATTAATTCTATTATTTATTCATCAACTTCTGTAATAGGATTGGTAATATTATGTTCGCCTGCTGCTTATGCAATAGCAAGAATAGATTTTAAATTAAATAATGTATTAAAGAAAATTTTTGTATTAGCAATGGGAGTTCCCGGCATAATGATAGTTATTCCGCTTTTTGGAATAGCTGCAACTTTAAAATTAATAAACAATAGATTCATATTAATATTAGTTTATATAGCTATGCATATACCTTTTACAATTTTCTTTCTTATATCATTTTTTAAAAATATATCGCATACATTTGAAGAAGCTGCCGCTATAGATGGATGCAGTCCTTTCAGAGCTTTTTGGAATATAATGTTTCCATTGGCATCACCAGGAATAGTAACTGTATCTATATTTAATTTTATTTCAATATGGAATGAATATTTTACAGCATTAATATTTGCAAATAAAACTAATTTAAGACCATTATCAATAGGGCTTTTTTCTATGATTCAATCTATGAAGTATACTAATGATTATTCAGGAATGTTTGCTACTGTTGTTATAGTTTTGATACCTACTATTATAATTTATATAATACTGTCTAAAAAAATTATATCGAATATTACTGCAGGCGGAATTAATGAATAATAATTATAAATTTTAAATAATATCAAAATTTATTATACTTTGAATAAATATATTTGGCTCACCCATTAAATATCTTATAACTAACAAAAAGTAAATTGTATCATTGATATAATGAAACGATAAATACCGCAATTTCAAAATTAACAATAAAATCTATTTAATAAAATTTATCCTAATTAAAACACAAAATACACTTTACACTTTTTGTAATTAAAAATTTTACATTTTTTGTAAATTTATAATTGACATTTTCTGTAAACATACTATACTATAAATATATCAAAAACATAATCATAAAAAATAAAGCGAATAAATTAAAATGGAAAACAAATTACTAAGAGATAAAATAAGAGATCTTGATTTAAGAATATCAGATTTGGCAGAATATTTAAAAATATCAAGACCCACTTTATATAAGTATATAGATATGTACGAAGAAGGAAACAGAGGCACAATAGACACAAAAATATTAAATCTATTTGACTATATACAAAATAGTAAAAATATAGGGAACAGTAATGTTATTTATTATATAATGAATAATATTATTGAAAACAGCAATACAAATAATAGCGAGGAGGACAAAAGAATGAAAATAAAATCATTATTAAAAACAGAAAATAAAACAAAAGAAGATTTTATATATATGCTTACAGAAGATAATTTCTTTGACCCTATATTGGACTATTTGATGAAGTGTAAAAAACTTTCTGCTGATTCGGACAAAAAATTATCTGATGAAGATTATGAGTTTATATCGCCTCTTATGAGTTTATATAAATCTCAAGGCTTTAGAATGAGATTATCAAATAAAGATAAAAGTAGATAACATTTTTTATCAATAATTGGCTTTATGACAAATAGTTATTTATTATGATAATATAAAATTTATAAAAAATGGAAATAAATAATATTTTTTAGTCAAAATGCAGTCTTTTTGCTTCTTTGTGCCAACAAAAGAAGTGGGGGCGTTGGGGGCTAGCCCCCAAAATAATAAATACATAAAATCAAAGGAGAAAACTTATGAAAAGATACTTAACAATTAAAAACTTCAGAAACATTAACCCTGTAATAGTAAACAAAGATAAAGAAAATAATTCAGCAGTCAGAGAAGATGAAGTAAAATACGGCAGATTATATCTTAACGGAGATGTAGAACAGGGTGCATTAATTAGCATTATAGGAGCAAACGGCACTGGTAAAAGCAATATACTTTCAGCAGTAGAAAAAGCATTTAAAGGCGGCATAGATGATAAAAGGGATAATCCCAAAATAGACGGCTTTAAAGACTGCAAACCAGAATTAGAAATATTTTTAGAAGTAGACAGCGGACTTATATATAAAGGTAAATATAAAATTATAAAAAATGAAAACAAATATAAACTTGTATGGGAATTAGAAGAAAATAACATTAATATTGATACCATATTAAGTAAAGATTATTTATTAAAAATAATAGACTGGGCATTTAAACTTCCTAATAATAGTAATAGTTTTATTAGATATGAATATAATGAAATATACTATGTTTATAAAAATAATTATGGAGTTGATAATAAATCAAAAGAGAAATATACTTATGAAGATATATTAAATTATGCTGTATCAAAAATAACGGATATACTATCTAAATATAATGAAAATACAGATAAATTAAAATTATTAATTAGCTTGCTTGATGCAAGATTCTATAAACTAAATAAAATTTCTGGATATTATGAGTTCAATTTTAATGTAATTGTGACTAATCAAAATTACATAGAAGAATTTAAAAAAATATTAATGGAAATTGAATGTCAAGATATAAATATATATGTCCATAAAGAAAATATAAAAAGCAGTGAGCTTACAGTGGAATGTTATATGTATAGGGATGGTAATCGTATATGTAATCCTCCAAGAAATATTATATCTAAATCTAATTTTCTACGTTCATTATTCAAAGCTGCAGGTAATATGGATATGTATAATAACTTAATAAACAATTATGAAAATATATTATCAGATACTGCTTTCACAAAACAGACAGAAAATGAAATAAATAAACTTTTTGACAGCACTATATCAAAAAAATTCAATAAGATGTATAAATCAAATAATGAATATAGATTCAAAGCAGCACTAGAAAAAGACTTTATAAAAATATATTTTGAAACAAAAAACGGGCTTACAAATTTAGAAAATGAATCCGATGGCTTTAATTGGTTTTTCAGCTTGTTCTTTAATACAATAAATCCTAATGAATTAAAAAAAGGAGATATAATAATAATTGATGAGCCTGAGCAGCATTTATCAGTACCTTTAATAAAAGAGCTTAGAAAATTTTTAAAACAGTTTGCAAAAGATAATGGTATTACTATAATAACATCTATACAAAATCCTTATTTTGCTGATATTAATCATTTAGATGAATTAAAAATAGTGGAACCAAAACAAGATGGCATAGGCGTAAAAATAGAAAATGACTTCTCCGCTACTTATGGAAAAGTGGATTCATTAGAAAAAATTATCAATGCATTCGGTGTAAAACATATAGATATTACAAGAGACACTAGAATAATATATGTTGAAGGCATTACAGATTATAATTATCTTACAGCTTTCAAATTATTAATGGAGCATATAGAAAACAAAGAAATAAATACCGCTTTTATGCCTATTAATGGAGTTGGAAAACCTAATGATGAAAGACAAAAAAAAGATATAATAGATTCTTTATGTCAATTATCAAAAAATCCTACTCTATTAATTGACAGCGATATTTCAGCAGATCAATTTGCAGAGTTGGCAGAAGAAACAAGTTTGAGAATAACTCAGCTTAAAGATATTAACCCTAATTTTATTACAATAGAAGATTTATTTGATAATATGGATAAGCAATTTTTTAGAATAGATAAAAAACATAAAGATGCACTTGCTTCTAGTTTATTCAAAAATAATATAATAGAGTATTATGAAAAAAAGATAATATCTCAGGCTACTATAGATAATTTCTTTAAGGTTATCAGAGAAATAGATTAATAAAAAATATTTCTAAAAATAAAAGGGACTGTTTTTTACAGCCCCTTTTAATTATATATAAAAAAATTTTAATTAAATATTATACGCTCTGTGTCATCAATAGAAGTTTCAGGAATATTTTTATATTCTTTTAAAGTTTTAATTATTAAATCTCTCATATCAAGTCCTGTATGTATAATGTTTTCTCCATATTGAAACAAAGGCTTTCCGTTTGAATCTATATACTTTTCGCCTCCGTTAAATATATAGTCAGCAACGGCAACTACATATTTTTCATTGTCATTTATAGGTTTGCCTTTTATGTATGATTCTAAAAGTTTTCCGTTACTGTCAAAATTTATAATACAGTCTTTTGATATCTGTAAAAACGCTCCCTCCCCTTTTCTTGAAGCTGATAACTCTAATATATTTTTTAAATCTTTTCCGCTTAAAGTTGTAAGTATTATTAAATTATCGAATGGGAAAAACTCATAAATATTTCCTAATGTAACTTTTCCGCCCGGAAGCTGTCCTCTTAAAGAACCAGAATTTATTAATGCTATATCGATGCTGTTTTGAGATGATGCTACTATATCAGAAACGAAATTTCCCAAAGCTGTAGACTTATTTCTCACATTCTCATCTGTTAAAGCATAAGGTAAAGAAGCTATTTCTATATTAAACTCTTTATCAACTTGGCTTTGCATTTCATCTATTTTTGCCAATATAGTTTTGTCTTCTTCTATAGTTTCATCTAATCTTATAAGTTTATAATCAGGATAAGCATATTTTCCATTTTTAAATATTATATCTATAGTACCTATATACTCTCCGTATTGTCCAGCCTGAACTATAGACGTCTTTCCTATAATAACCGGTTTTTCTAATACTGTATGAGTATGACCTCCTACTATAATATTAAATGTATTTGGAATCTCCTGTGCTATTTTTTTATCAATATCGAATCCTGCATGGCTTAATAATATGGTAACATCATTAGTGGTATTTAAAGGAATTTCTTTTAAAAGATTTTTTAATGATGATACCTCTTCTTCTATATCAACATAATCAAGCCCCTGAGTAATATTCATCTTCTCGCTTTGTAAAACTCCTACTATTGCAGTATTTACTCCATTAATATTTGTTACTATATATGGAAGAACATAATTTTCACCTGTAGCGATTACTTTTACATTGCATGCTATTGTTGGGAAATTTCTATTGCTTATAATATTGTTCAGCTGATCTATTCCAAAATCAAATTCATGATTTCCAAGTGCTGATACCTGAACACCAATGTCATTCATAAGTTCAACTTCGTCCATTCCCTGATAAACTATAGAAAATACACTTCCTGTAATAGTATCGCCTGCATGCATAACTATAACATTTTTATTATCATTTTTTATATTATCAATAAAAGTTTTTCTTCTTGCCGCACCGCCGTATCTATTAGTAATACCATCTTCTTTTGATACTTTTATAAACTCTCTGTTTTTTGAATGAGTATCATTCATATGTACTATTGTGAGAACTTTTGTTCCATTATTAGTATTATTGGAGCATGAAACACATAAAATGATAAAAAGAATAATAAAGATCAAGCCTATTTTTTTCATTTTGATATCCTAATTATAGTTTTAAATTAATAATATAGTCATTAATTTTTAAAGTCAATAATATTTAGATGTAATAAGTTTGACTAAAATATAAATAAGTTTATTATATAAAAAATATTAAAGAATTATTATATGGGATTTTTATGGGAAATGAAGCAATCTTAAATGATACAAATAGCAAGGCTAATGATTTATCCAATAAACCTGTTGGAAGATTATTATTTCAATTAGCACTTCCTGCAATAGCAGCACAAATAATAAATGTTTTGTACAATGTTGTAGACAGAATGTATATAGGACATATTCAAGATATTGGTGCTATGGCTTTAACTGGGGTTGGAGTAACAATGCCGGTTATAATGGCAGTATCGGCATTTGCATATCTTATAAGTATGGGCGGCTCTCCACGTGCATCAATTATGATGGGAAAGCAGGATTATGATAAGGCAGAAGAAATACTCGGCAACTGTGCTATGACATTAATCATTATATCAATTACTTTGACTATAATATTATTACTATTTTCAAGACCATTGCTTATGATTTTTGGTGCTAGTGAAAACACTATAATCTATGCCTTGAGATATTTAAGAATATATTCTATAGGAACAATATTTGTTCAATTAGCTTTGGGACTTAATACTTTTATAACTGCACAAGGAAAAGCAAAAACAAGCATGTTCACTGTACTAATAGGAGCAATTACTAATATAATACTAGATCCTATATTCATATTCGTATTTCACATGGATGTAAGAGGTGCTGCTCTTGCCACAATTATATCACAGGCTATATCATGTATATGGATACTTTCATTCATGACATCTAAAAGGACTATTTTAAAATTAAAATTCAAAAATTTAAGAATATCCCCTAGTGTTATACTTCCATGTTTGGCTTTAGGTTTCTCCCCTTTTATAATGCAATTTACTGAAAGCGTTTTATTCGTATCCTTTAATACTTCACTATTAAAATATGGCGGTGATTTGGCTGTAGGTGCTATGACAATATTAAGCAGTATAATGCAATTTTCTTTCCTTCCTATAATGGGACTTACTCAAGGTGCTCAGCCTATCATTAGTTATAATTATGGAGCTAATAATCTTGACAGAGTAAAAAATACCTTCAAAATATTATTGATAAGCTGTGTTTCTTTTTCTACTTTAATGTGGGTAATATCCGAATTTTTCCCATATCTTTTTGTAAGAATATTTACAAGCAATGAAGAATTAATCAATTACAGTATATGGGCTTTAAGAATATATATGGCCAGTTCTTTAATATTCGGAGCTCAAACTGCATGTCAGCAAACATTTGTAGCTTTGGGAAATGCCAAAATATCAGCTTTTTTAGCCATATTAAGGAAGGTAATACTATTAATACCTCTTATATTTATATTGCCAATATTTCTTGAAGATAAAGTTTTTGCTGTACTGTTGGCAGAACCTATAGCAGATTTTCTCGCTGTATGTACAACTGTAACAATGTTTACTATATCATTTAAAAAGTTAATTAGATCTTCAAACATTAATAGAAGCTAAAAATACATATCAAATTATCATTTATAGTAAAAAAATTACTATTTACAATTATACAAAGAGTTTTCGTATTGACTTTTTTAATTTTTAATGCTAGCATAATTTATAATTGTTGAAATAGTGTGATAGAGCGGTAATATACAAATTAGGAGCCAACCTCAAGTAACAGAACTGAAAATTGTATAAAGTATTTTATTCAAAAAATAATTTTAAGACTATATAAAACATCTTGATAATTAAAATATATAAAAACAATTTAATAATTATGATTTTATGGAGTCATTATTATGTTTAAAAAAGTAGGGTTACAATTTAAAATTAGTTTATTAATACTTAGTATATTTTTTGCTATGATTATAGTGTCCAGTATAGTAAATATAATCTTAGTAAATAATGTAAACAGAAAAAAATCTTTAGACTATCTAAAAAAATCAGTTGAAGCAGAATCTTACAGAGGCCAAAATATATTAAAAATCGAATATGTTTATTTATCAGAATTAGCATCTACATTAGAAGATTTATATGGTATAGGTATAAGAGATAGAAACACATATTCAAGCGTAATAAGCAATTATGTACAAAATGAAGATTCAAATATAGTTGCTATGGGTTGTATATTTAATAAAGACTTATTAGATAGCGATGCAAATTACGTCAATAATGAATTTTATGCTGATATAGCAGGACAATTTGGGGTATATTTTGCAAAAAATAATGGAAATGCTTTTCAGCAAAAATTTGTAGCATCAGATTTAAATGCTGAGTATTTTACTGTATCTAAAAACACATCAAAACCGCATATAACACCTATTTATTTATACAATATAGGAAACACAAAAACAGAAATATATACTTGGAGTATTCCTATATTTGATAGTAATGGCAAAAATATAGGTGTAGTTGTTGCCGATGTATCTCCTGAAAGTTTGGCAGCCTCTATAGCAAAAATAAAACCTTATCCTGAAAGTCAAGTTATTTTATTCGATACTGCTGGAAATTTGGTATATAATGCCGGAAAATCAGATGGTATAGGAGAGAATGCTTATAATGTATATGATTGGTATAAAAATTTCCAAATAATAGAAAATGTAAGAGCAGGAAAATCACTAAATTTTGAACATTTCACAACAGTATTTGATGAAGTTGGAACTTATGTAATATCACCTGTAACTATGTTTGAAGGATATAATTGGGGAATAGAAATTCTTACTCCAAGCAGAGTTATACAGGCAGAAACAACAAATATAAGAAATATAATGATAGGGATATTAATATTTATATTGATAGTTTCTGTAATTATCACACCTATAATAATAAGAAAGAAAGTATCTAATATAATAATACTTTTAGCTAAAGATATTATGGCCATGTCTACTGGAGATTTAACTATAGAAATATCTCAAGGCTTTGAAAAGAAAAATGATGAATGGGGGGACATAGCTAGAGGATGGAAAAAAGCTATGGATAATTTTAATAGTGTAATAAATACAGTAAGACATTCAGCAGAACAAGTTACAACTGCAGCAAATGAAGTTTTAATAGGTAATAATGATTTATCAGAAAGAACAGAATCTCAAGCATCTAGTTTGGAGGAAACAGCAGCTTCTATGAATGAAATGGCTAGTGCTATAAAAGAATCAGCTGAAGGTGTTGCTCAAAGTACTTCTATAGTAATAGATGCAAAAGAATATATCAATAAAGCAGGAGTCATAATAGAAGACAGTGTTCATAAGATGGATAATGTTTATGAAGCTAGTGCTAAAATAATGGATATCACTAAACTTATAGAAAATATTGCTTTCCAAACTAATATACTTGCTCTTAATGCTTCAGTAGAGGCAGCAAGAGCTGGCGATCAAGGACGCGGTTTCGCAGTAGTTGCTAGTGAAATAAGAAATTTAGCACAAAATACACAAGAATCAGTAAAAAATATTACTTCTTTAATAACAGACAGTAATGATAAAATAAAATTAGCAGCTAGCAGCGTACAGGAATCAAAAACTATATTTAATGAAATATTAGAAAAAATGGATAATGCTGCTTCAATAATGGATAAAATCAATACTGCTGCTCAAGAACAAGAAAAAGGTATTGATCAAGTTAATATAGCTATTAATAATATGGATGCATCTGTACAGAAAAACGCTGCTTTGGTATCAGAGGCTACTTCAGCATCAGAATCTTTATTAAGTGAGGCTAATGATTTATTAAAAGCTATATCATATTTCAATTTAAAAAATAATTAATATAAAATATATTTTTTCATTTCATTATTTGTTTATATAAAAACAGTAATAATGAACTGAAAAAATATAAAAATATCTTTACTAAAAGGCAAATAATATAAAAAAAATTAACAAAACTATTATTTAATAATAAATTTTTTTTTAATTATTGAAATTGCAAATAAAAAATGTATAATATTGTGAAAAAATAAAAAGCAATTATATTAGGCTTAATTATGATTAAAAAATTTAGACTTCAAATAAAAATTAGTTTAGCAATATTAATACCTTTATTAATAATGCTTATTATTTCAAATGCAGTAAATATTGTATATGTAAAATCAGCCAGTAAGAATTTATCATATAGAATATTAGAAGAAAACTCAAAAGGAGAAGCGGCCAAATTATTATCGTACATGAAAGAAGATTTATATTCTCTTATAGGACTGGAGAGAGTTGTAAGAGGATTTTATAATGACGGTACTTTAAGCAGGCCATTTTATGAGAGGCTTTTATATAGTTTTTTTGATGAACTGCCTCAAAAAGTTAATGGTTTACTTATAGCATTTGAGCCTAATATAATTGGCAATGATTCAGATTATACAAATTCAGAAAAATACGGTCCTGCAAATGGACGTTTCACTTATTACTTATCAAAAAATAATAACTCTAAAATTCAAGCCTCACATTTTGATACTAGAATTTTCCAAAATGAAGCATATACAAAAACTTTAAGTACTGGAGAAATATATATATCTGATATATATAAATCCCCTGTTAATGATAAAGATTTGCTTTATACTTGGGCTGTACCAATAAAAAAAGAAAATCGAGTTATAGGTGTGATATGTTTAGAAGTATTTATAAATTCCATTAACGATTTATTATCAACAATAAAACCATTTGAAGGAACAACTATTACATTTTTTGATAATGCAGGAACTATAATATATGATAGTGATAAAAGTGAGTATATATCTAAAACGCTTGATGAAATATATCCGTACTACAATGAACATAATGTATTCAATAAAATAAAAAGCGGAGAAAATCTGCTGTTTGAAAATTTCAGCGGAACATTGAAAAAATACTACACATATTCATTTACTCCTATAGAAATGTCAAAAGGAAATTATTGGGGATTAAAAATAACTGCTCCTAATGATATTATATTAAAAGATTCAAATATTATAAGAAATATAATGTTTATGATATCAGCATTAATAGTAATAATAAGTTCTATAATAGTTCCTCTAATAATAAAAAGAAAAGTAACAAAATTAATAGGGTTTACTGCAAGAGATATTACTAAAATATCAAACGGAGATATATCTTTCAGTATTTCAAATAGCTTTTTAAAATTGAATGATGAATGGGGAGATATAGCAAGAGGATTACAAAATACTTTAAAGAATTTAGGAAATGTTGTTTCTACAGTAAAAAATTCAGCAGAACAAGTTTCAAATGCAGCAAATGAAGTTTTGATAGGTAATAATGATTTATCTCAAAGAACAGAAACCCAAGCATCTGGACTGGAAGAAACTGCAGCTTCTATGAATGAAATGGCTAGTGCTATAAAAGAATCAGCTGAAGGTGTTGCTCAAAGCACATCTATGGTAATGAATGTAAAAGAATGTGTAAATAAAGCAGGCGGCATAATAGAAGACAGCGTTAATAAAATGGATGCGGTTCATGAATCCAGTGCTAAAATAATGGATATCACTAAGCTTATAGAAAATATTGCTTTCCAAACTAATATACTTGCTCTTAATGCTTCAGTAGAGGCTGCAAGGGCTGGTGATCAGGGACGCGGTTTCGCAGTAGTTGCTAGTGAAATTAGAAATTTAGCACAAAATACACAAGAATCAGTAAAAAGCATTACTTCCTTAATAACAGATAGTAATGACAAAATAAAATTAGCGGCAAGCAGCGTACAGGAATCACATACCATATTCAATGAAATATTAGAAAAAATGGACAGTGTTTCTAATATAATGGACAAGATTAATACTGCATCGCAAGAACAGGAAAAAGGTATTGATCAAGTTAATATAGCAATTGACAATATGGATGCATCTGTACAGAAAAATGCTGCTTTAGTATCAGAAGCTACTTCTGCATCAGAATCTTTATTAAGCGAAGCAAAAGATTTATTAAAAGCTATAGAATATTTTAAATTAAAAAATTAATTATATAGAAGGTTTTATTATGTTTAAGAGAGTTAGTCTTCAAGTAAAAATTAGTTTAGTTATATTAATACCATTATTAATAATGATGATTATATCAAATGTAATCAACATTATTTATGTTCAAAGTATAAGCAGTAAGTTATCATACAAAATTTTAGAAGAAGCTGCAAAAGGCGAAAGAAATAAGTTAAGTGCAGTTATAAAAGAAGGCCTTTATCAAATAACTGGATTAAAATATACAGTAGAAAACATGTATAGTTCTGGAGTTAGAGATAGAAAAGCTTATGAGGATGCTGTAAAAACTTTCTTTAATGTTCTTCCTAACACTGTTGTTGGTGTTATGTTAACATTTGAACCAAATATTGTAGGTAATGATGCAGATTATATTAATATTTATCCTTTAACAGAAGGTCAGCAAACATATTATATATCGAGGTCTTCAGCTAACAATATTACAGAAAGAGCACTTCCTCGTCAGGATATAGAAGCTGATTATTATACAGAACCTATTAGAAAAGCAAAAGAGTATTTGTCTGGAATATATGAATTTGATATAGGAAATAATGATAAAATACAAATGTATACCTGGGCAGTGCCTATAATGTATCAAAACAAACCTATAGGTGTAATAACAGGAGATATAAAAATAACAACATTAAATGAAACTATGAAAGCAATAAAACCTTTTGAAAATTCTGAAGGTTTATTATATGATCATTTTGGTAATTTATTATATGATGCTGAAGAAACACTTAATTTAGGAAAAAATATTTATGATATATATCCTTTATATAAAAGTCACCAAGTATCTGAAAATATTTTTGCAAACAGAACAGTATATTTTTCAGATTATACAAGTTATTATAAAGGATATGCAACTTATTATTTTATTCCTTTAGAAGTTGTTGACGGACAATATTGGATACTTGAAATAATGGCCGCTAGTAAAGAAATATTTAAAGACAGCGATATGATGAGAAACACAATGATTTTAATATCTTTTCTAATAATTATAATATCTGCTATCTTAATACCAATAATAATCAAAAATAAAGTAGTAAGTATTATTTCCAGTTTATCTCAAGATATGTTAAAAATATCAAACGGAGATATATCATTTACTGTATCAGAAAAATTCTTAAATATGAACGATGAATGGGGTGATATAGCCAAAAGCTGTAATAAAATACTTAGTAATTTAAATAAAGTAGTTTTAACAGTAAAAAATTCTGCTCAGCAAGTTTCTGCTGCTGCAAATCAAGTTTTAGCTGGTAATAATGATTTAGCAAACAGAACAGAATCCCAGGCATCTAGTCTGGAAGAAACTGCAGCTTCTATGAATGAAATGGCTGGCACTATAAAAGAATCAACTGAAAGCGTATCAGAAAGTACATCTATAGTATCAGATGCTAAAGAGTTTTTAGATAAAGCTGGTTCTATAGTAGAAGAAAGTGTTAGAAAAATGGACGATGTTCATGAGGCTAGTGCTAAAATAATGGATATCACTAAACTTATAGAAAATATTGCTTTCCAAACTAATATACTTGCACTTAATGCTTCAGTTGAGGCTGCAAGAGCCGGAGATCAGGGACGCGGTTTTGCAGTAGTAGCAAGTGAGGTAAGAAACCTAGCACAGAATACTCAAGAATCAGTAAAAAATATTAGTGCTTTAATAGCAGATAGTAATGAAAAAACTAACTTAGCTTCTGAAAGTGTAAGAAATTCTAAAGATATATTTTCCGATATTGCACAAAAAATGGATAATGCTTCTATTATTATGGATAAAATTAATATAGCTTCACAGGAACAGCAAAAAGGTATAGAACAGGTCAATATTGCTATAAATGAAATGGATTCATCTGTTCAAAAAAATGCTGCTTTAGTAGAACAGGCTACTGCTGCTTCTCAATCTCTATTAAATGAAGCTAATGAATTAATTGATGCTATAGAATATTTCAAATTAAGAAACTAATGTATAAAGGAGTAATATGAGTAATAAGGTAAGTTTAAATATAAAAATCAGCATTTTTATTATTATACCAATAATAATTATAATATTGATATTTGGTGTTATAAATACAATTTATGCACGTAATATAACAAAACAAATGGCATTATTTGCAATATCTCAAATGTCTGCCAAAGAAGTATATGAAATAGAAGGTATAATAAATGTTGAATTGAATTACCTAAATAATATAAAATATTCTGTAGAAAATTTATATAATTATGATGTTAGAAAAAGAGAAGTATACGAAGATTTAATGAATAGGTTTGCTCAAGAAATGAGTACTAATGCTGTATCTGTATCTTTAATATTCTTTACTAATGCTATTGATAATGATAGTATGTATATCAATAATCCTCTTTACAAAAATATTGATGGAAGATTGGCTATATCTTTAGTTAAAGATATGGAAAAAGATAATATATCAAGAATTAATCTTGAAGAATCAGATTTAGAATATTCATATTTAGATACTACTATACAAACTAAGAAACCTTATATTACAACTTTAAAATATTATCCTGTACAAGGAAAATATAAACCTATGTACACATACTCAATACCTATATTTTCTAAAGATAATGAAATGATTGCTGTATCTTCTTTGAATTTATCTTTAGACAATGTTATATTTTATGATGATACAAATGGATACTCAGTTTCTTTATTTAATAATAAAGGAGATATTATTTATTGTGCTACAGACAGATATAGCGTAGGTGAAAATATTACTAATTTATCTGATGTATATGGAAGCAGTGATTTATTTGAAACTATATACTCCAATAATACTATATTAAAAGAATCATATAACAAAAAAAACTTAAGTAAATATATTCACCTTTTTATGCCTTTGCATATGTTTGATGATGTATATTGGGGAATAGAATTAGCTGTATCCGCTAAAGCAGAATTTTTAACTAATTACAAAATTATAATAATGATGTGGATTATAATATTAGCTATTATTGTATTAATAATAATAATAGTACCTTTTACGATAAATAAACATGTCGTATCAGCTATGAATGAATTAAATAATAATATTTCCAAAATCAAAGAAGGAGATGTATCTTGGAGTGTATCTGAAAATTATTTAAAACTAAATGACGAAATTGGAGATATGAGCAGAGGTATTAATGATACAGTAAAATATTTGAATGATTTATTTAACAATGTAAAAAGAAAAATAAATAAAGTTTCAACCAAATCTAATGATATGTCAGAAATTTTAGAACAAATAAATGAAGATAACAAAGATGAAGCAATAAAAAAATCTACAGATAAAGATTATAAAATAGTTAATCAGGCAAATGAAACCTCTAAATCTCTTTTAGAAGAATCAAGCGAACTGGAAAAAATAATAGAATATTTCAAATTAAAAAAATAATATATAACATTTATATATAGGTATTAGTATGGACAACAAGGTAAGTTTAAATATAAAAATTAGTATGTTTATTATTATACCAATAATAACTATAATATTAGTATTTGGTATTATAAATATAATTTATACTTATAATATAACTAAAAAAATGTCTTTATTTACTATATCTCAAATATCAAAAAATGAATCATTAAAAATGAAAAACTTAATAGATTCAGAATTAAATTATATTAATAATTTAAAATATTCTGTAGAGCAGCTATACAATTACAATATTAGAAAAAGAGAAATATATGAAGATTTTATGTATAATTTTTCTAAAAAGATGAGTACTAATTCATTTGCTATATCTATACTATTTCTGCCTAAAGCAATAGATGATGATGATTTATATAAAGATGATCCTATATATAAAAGAATTAACGGACGTCTTGGAATATATATAAGCAAAGACTCAAATAATAATATATTAATGACAAATCTAAAAAGGTCAGATTTACAATCAGATTATTTTAATGTCCCTGTACAAACTGGAAAACCTTATATTACTTCTTTATATTCTTATCCTATACAAGGCAAGTATGTAGCAATGTACACATATTCTATTCCTATAATGTCAAGCAACAATCAAATTATAGGAGTAGCTAGTTTAGATGTAGCTTTAGATTCAATGAATTTTATACAAACCAATCTCACTACTACCCTATTTGATGATAAAGGAACAATTATTTTCTGTAATACAGATAAAGATTGTACAGGAGAAAACTTTACCAATTTACATCAGCCGCATAGCAGTGAAAATATATTACAAAAAATACACTCTAATGAAAGTGTAATATTTGAAGCATATAATAAAAAAAATTCATATAAATATTTCTATTCAATAGAACCAATAAAAATGTTTGGTAATATTTATTGGGGTATTGAAATAGCTATGCCTGCTAGAATTATATTAAAAAATAATTATAAAATGATGATTATGATTGGTGTTATAATTTCTATTATAATCATTTTAATAGTAATAATAGTACCTGCTACAATAAATAAATATGTTGTGTCAGCTATGAATGAATTAAATGATAATCTTACAAAGATCACAGTTGGAGATATATCTTGGAGTGTATCTGAAAATTATTTAAAATTAAATGATGAAATTGGAGACATGAGCAGAGGTATTAATAACATTGCAAAATATTTGAATGATTTATTTAATACAGTAAAAAGGAAGATAAATAAAGTTTCAAGCAAATCTAATGATATGTCTGAAATTGTAGGTCAAATAAATGATCATAATCAAGATAATACTAGAGAAAAAACAGAAGATAAAGATTATAAAATAGTCAATCAGGCAGCTGAAACTTCTAAATCTCTTTTAGAAGAATCAAAAGAACTGAAAAAAATAATAGAATATTTCAAACTTAGAGAATAAAATACTAAAAAATATTAATTGACATTAAAGCATATAAAATATATACTCAAATCAAAGAAAAACAATATAATTAGGTAAAATAAAATGTCGAATAAATTTTATATATTATTATTTATTTTTGTATGTTTCTTAAACATATCCTGTTCTGAAATAGAAGAAACTGTACCGCATAAATATACAAATCAATATTTCGCTTTACAAATAAATATAGGTTCAGAACCTTACACAATAGATCCAAGTGTTAATGTAACATCAGATACATTAATATACTTCAAACATATATTTGAAGGTTTGGTTACAAAAGATAAAGATGGTAAAATAATACCAGCTGTTGCAAAAAGCTGGAGTATTAGCAGTGATGGTCTTGTATATACTTTTAATCTTAGAGATAATGCTTATTGGAGTGATGGAAAAGGAATTACTGCAAATGACTTTGTGTATTCATTCAGAAGATTATTTGATCCTCAAACAAGAAGTAAATATGCTTATCAATATAATGTTATAAAAAATACAAAAGCTATTTTTAATGGAGAATTAGAACCTAAATTTCTAGGTGTTGAAGCCATTGATGACTATACATTGGAAATTATATTAGAAATGCCTATAACTTACTTTTTAGAAATTTTAGCATATCCTACATTCTCTCCTTTAAGAGAAGATATGATATCAAAATTTGGAGAAAGTTGGACAGACAATCCTTTAACTTTTATAGGAAATGGACCTTTTAAAGTTGTTGAAAGAAAATTCAATGAATATATCATAATGGAAAAAAATGAATTTTATTGGAATAGTTCTGAAGTTGTACCTAGCAGATTAGAATTCATATTAAAAAATAATAATGAATACTCTCTTGATTCTGTAAAAAAAGGTATTCTTCACTTCTCAAGAAATTTCCCAAGAGATCAAATTTCATCATTAGAAAAAGACGGATATATACATAATGTTCCTAGAATATCATCTTATTTCTATTTTGTAAATGTAACAAATAGTGTTTTATCAGATGTTAATGTCAGAAAAGCTTTATCTCTTGCCATAGATAGGAATTATATAGTTGAAAACATAACTAAAAGCGGAGAAAAACCTGCAGCTGCATTAGTTCCTTATGGAGTACCAGGATTCTTTGGTGATTTTAGAGAAAACGGCGGAGATTATATAGATATAACTAAAGATAATTATGAAAAGAATGTTAAAGAAGCTAAAAAGCTTATGATGTTATCAGGTTATCCAAATGGAAACAACTTCCCAACTTTGACTTTTACAACTACACTTGGAGTACATAAATATATATTTGAAGCTATTCAAAAAATGTGGAAAGAAAATCTCGGCATAAATGTTGAAATGGAAGAATTAGAATGGTCGGATTTAGTAAAGAAAAGATTCGCAAAAAGAATAGACATAGCAAGCGGCGGTTGGAATGGAGACTTTAATGACCCTATAAATTTTCTATCTATATTTTTAAGTTCTTCTCCTAATAACAATAGTGTATATAGTAATGTAAGGTATGACGATTTTATTAAAACAGCTACTTTAATTACTGATTCTTCACATAGAATGATGACTATGCATAAAGCAGAAGAATTATTAATACAAGATATGGCTATAATACCTATTTATTTTTATAATGAACCTTTATTAGTATGTCCTAAATTAAAAGGGGTAATATACGATTCTATGGGTCAGCATGATTTTTCTAGAGCTTATCTAATAGAATAAAAACTGTTATAAAACATAATATAAAATTGACTTTAATCCATATAAAGTGTATACTATTAAAAATAATACTTTACAAAGTTATTTCTTTAATTAACGTTAGGAGGAAAGATGACAAAAATAAATAAAATAATTATATCTTTTTTAATCTTTTTATTTGTTATATCATGTTCAAACAACAATAAAAAAGAAGATGGAATATCAATATTTATTAACACTGGTCCTGAACCAAATACCATAGATCCTAGTATAAATGTAACATCAGATGCAGTATTTTATTTAACTCATACATTTGAAGGATTAGTAGAAAAAGATGATAATGGCAAATTAATACCAGGAGTTGCTGAAAGCTGGGAAATAAGTGATGATGGACTTACATATACATTTAAACTAAGAACAAATGCTAAATGGACTGATGGTCAAATAGTTACAGCAAATGATTTCGTTTATTCTTGGCAAAGAGTAGTAAATCCAGCAACTGGAAGTCAATACGGATATCAGCATGAACCTGTAAAAAATGCTAAAGCTATAACAGCCGGAGATATGCCTAAAGAAAATTTGGGTATAAAAGCAATAGATGATTTCACATTAGAAGTTCAATTAGAAGCTCCTACTGCATATTTCTTGGAACTTTTAAGCTTCCCTACTTTCTATCCTTTAAGAAAAGATATCATTGAAAAATATGGAGATCAATGGACTTTAAATGCTGAAAGCTATATAGGAAATGGTGCTTTCAAACTTGTAGAAAGAAACAGAGATGAAAGCCTTATAATGGTAAAAAATACAAACTACTGGAATGTAGAAACTATTGTACCTGATAAAATTACATTTGTTCTTATGGAAAATGAAACTGCTTCAGTAGCTGGTGTAAAAGCTGGAACTTTGCATTTTGCCAGATCATTCCCTAGACAAGATATAAAAACATTACAAGATGAAGGACTTATAGTAATAAAGCCTAGAATATCATCATATTACTATTGTTTGAATTTAACAAATGATATATTAAAAGATGTAAGAGTAAGAAGAGCATTATCTCTTGCAATTGATAGAAACTATATAGTTGATCAAATAACAAGAGGCGGAGAAAAACCTGCTGGTGCTTTAGTTCCTTATGGTATATCAGATTATGATGGCGATTTCAGAGAAAACGGCGGTGAATATATAGATGTAAGTAAAGAAGGATACAAAGCTAATGTAGAAGAAGCTAAAAAATTAATGGCTGAAGCTGGATATCCTAATGGAAACGGTTTCCCTGTTATGGAGTTTAAAGCAGATCCAGGACTTCATGTAAAAATATTTGAAGCTGTTCAGCAAATGTGGAAAGAGAATTTAGGTATTGATGTTACTTTAACACAAGAAGAATGGGCAGTATTTCTACAAACTAGATATGACAGAAATATAACAATGGCTAGAGGCGGTTGGAACGGAGATTTCAATGATCCTATAAACTTTATGACTTTATGTATAAGTTATTCTCCAAACAATTATAGTGTTTACAGCAATAAAGCTTATGATGATATGATAAATCAAGTTATGCTTTCAGGAGATCAGAAATTCAGAATGGAAACTATGCATAAAGCAGAAGAAATGTTAATGAAAGAGGAAGCTATAATACCAATATATTACTATACAGAACCTCTTTTAGTATCTCCAAAACTTAAAGGTGTATATTATGACTCTTTAGGTTTCCACAGATTCCATCACTGTTATTTAGAATAGTTTTTATAATTTAATATAAATTAAAATAGGCTTGGATTTTAATAATAAATTCAAGCCTATTTTTATATATACTGAAAACTTTTAAGTTTGTCAACCGCGAGCTGCGGCACCTTCCCGCACGGTATCACTTATTATTGACGAAAGTCCTCTATACGTGCGGTTGATTACTTATTATTGTACAAAAATTAATAATTTATCTTATATGTAAAACATATCCAACAAATATGAAATAATATTTGATATTATAAAAAATTATAATTTAGATTTACAAAGTATAAAAATTGACAAAATATAGTTGTTTAGGTATATACTAATTTTTTATTTTAATTCATCAGTTATAAACTTATAGTTTATCATAAAAAATTAATAATATAAAAAATATATTTCTTAAATCAGATCATATAAACTAAATACAAATTATAATAAAACTAAATTACTTATATATTACAAAAAATTATAATTAATAAAAATGAATATTAAATTAATATAAAGCAATAAAAAAGCCAATAGCTTAATATTAAATTAAACTATTGGCTATATTTCTAAGAAAAACTATTAACTAAAATTATTTGCTTAATCTAACTCTTAATTCTTCTAATTGTTTTTTAAGTCTTTCTGGTAATCTTGAACCGAATTTAGCATAATGAGCTTCGATTTGATTAGCTTGATCTTTCCAAGCTTCAACATCTACTCTCATAAGCTCTTTGAAATCAGCTTCAGGAATATCTAAACCTTTAAGGTCTAAATCGCCTTCTTTAGGCATTCTTCCGATAGGAGTGTCAACAGCTTCGATTTTACCTTCAACTCTTTCACACATCCATTTTAATACTCTTGAGTTATCACCGAATCCAGGCCATAACCATTTACCATTAGCATCTTTTCTGAACCAGTTTACATAGAAGATTCTAGGAGCTTTATCACCTAATTTATCTCCCATTTCAAGCCAGTGGTTCATATAGTCGCCCATATTGTAACCAGCAAATGGAAGCATAGCAAATGGGTCAAATCTTAATGCACCAACTGCACCGATATTAGCAGCAGTAGTTTCACTAGCAGCAGTAGAACCCATAAATACACCATGATCCCAGTTATAAGATTCATGTACTAATGGCATAACTGAAGCTCTTCTTCCTCCGAAGATGAATATATCTATAGGTACACCTTTAGGATCTTCCCAGTCTGGACAAATTACAGGACATTGTCTAGCAGGAGCTGTGAATCTAGCATTAGGGTGAGCACCTTTTTCACCGCTTTCTGGAGTCCAGTCATTACCTTTCCAGTCTATACCATGTTTAGGAGCTTCTCCCATACCTTCCCACCATACATCGCCGTCATCTGTTTCTACACAGTTAGTGAATATAGTGTTTTCTTTGATTGATTCCATAGCCATAGGGTTAGAATCATAAGAAGTTCCTGGAGCTACACCAAAGAAACCAGCTTCTGGGTTGATAGCATAAAGTCTGCCGTCTTCAGGATTTATTTTCATCCAAGCAATATCGTCACCTATAGTTTCACATTTCCAACCAGGGATAGTTGGCTGTAACATAGCAAGGTTAGTTTTACCGCAAGCACTTGGGAATGCAGCAGCGATATGGAATCTTTTACCTTCTGGATTAGTTAGGCGTAAGATAAGCATGTGTTCTGCCATCCAACCTTCTCTTCTAGCCATAGCAGAAGCGATACGTAAAGCGAAACATTTTTTACCAAGTAAAGCGTTTCCGCCGTAACCTGAACCATAAGACCAGATTAAGTTTTCATTAGGGAAATGAGAAATATATTTTTTCTCTATTGGAGCACATGGCCATTTAGTATCTTTTTCACCGTCAGCAAGTGGAGCACCTACAGAGTGTAAACAAGGTATGAACTCACCATTAGAACCTAATACTTCTAATACTTTAGTACCAACTCTAGTCATTATATGCATGTTACATACAACGTAAGGGCTGTCAGTGATTTCTACACCTATTTTAGCTATAGGAGAACCAACAGGACCCATAGAGAAAGGAATTACGTACATAGTTCTATTTTTCATACAACCTTTATATAATTCTTTCATAGTGCCTTTTAATTCATCTGGAGCCATCCAGTGATTAGTAGGGCCTGCATCTTCTTTATCAGGATAACTTATAAAAGTTCTATCTTCAACACGTGCTACGTCAGAAGGGTCACTTCTAAAAGAATGGCTATGTGGTCTTTTAGTTAAAGGTTTTGCTAAACCTAATTCTACTAAACCATTCATACAGCTATCGTATTCTTCTTTAGTTCCGTCACAAACATATATATCTTTTGGCTGACACATATCTGCTACTTCTTTAATCCAAGCTTTAAGCTGTTCATGTTTTAATTCTTCAACCTTCATGAATATTACTCCTTATTAAAAATTTGTTGCAAGTATTATACAATAAAATGCATTTTTAGTAAATAATTTTTGAAAATTTATTAATTATTTTAAAAAATACAAAATTGACACTTTAGTAAAATATTTTTTCTGATATTTGTTGTAAATATAAAAAATATTTAATATTTTTCAATAAATAATTAAAAAAATATATATAATACTTAATATATTAATTTAAAGGATCATATTCTCACCAAAGGCAAGCTGTACTTATGTCAATACTTACAGACTACTATCAATTATTTTAGAATCATTAATATATGCATATAAACATTATTCTATTTTTTTAAAATATGCTATTAACTTTATTAATAAATAATATATAATTACAGTTTAGGAGTAAAAATGTTAAAAATTATTACATATACAATATCAATTTATGCTTTACTTTTAAGCATAATAAATTTGATAATGATTATAAAAAAATATAAACAATAATATCAGGAGTAAATTATGAATAAAGATTCTTTGTTAAAAGCTTTAGTAATTGCTGTTATAACTCTTTCTACAAGTCAAATCATTACTTCAATAGCTTTGATTATATTTATGTCAAAAAATGGATAATTTTTTTAATATGAGATTTAATAATTATAAAATTATTAAACAGTAAAAAATGTTAGAAGTTATTAAACACTTATACAAATTAAATATTAAATTAGAGGTCAATATATGAACAAGAAAACAATCAAAAATATAGAATTTGCTAGTTTTATCATATTATCTTTATCAGTTATAATTTTATCTATATCTTTCATAATTAGAGGATAATATATCATGGCGAGAGGCGGAGCAAGAAAAGGTGCAGGAAGAAAGAAACTTCCAGATGAAGAAAAAGTAAAGCCTGTTAAATCTATTTCTTTCAAAGTAAATAAAGATCTATATTTACAAATAGAGCAAATAGCAAAAGAAAATAACTTAAGTATAGGACAATATGCTAAAAAAATATTACTAGATAAAATAAACAGTGAAAAAATATAGTTTTAATATCTATTAAAGATAAGAAAGAGAATTATAAAATAGTAGACTTTTATAAAATAAAAAAAGAGTTAGTAGGGAGGACGCCCGTTCCCTCCATCGCAGTACTTAAAATTAAGCAAGCGGCAGTCGAGGGCGACAAATTTTCTGCCATTCATACTAACTCTATATTTAGTTTAACAAAGTTTTTATGATAAGTCAATCAAAAGATAAAAAGATGGTGAAAAATAAAAAAGTGATTAGCTTAATATCTTAATCAATGTTAACAAAGTTATTAAAGCTATCGATTGATTATTAATAGCAATAAACATAATACTTAAAATCTGTTAATAACTAAAACTAACTGGTAATATTATAAATCCAGACGCATTATAATATAATAAAAACATTATGGAGGTCAATTTTTTATGAAAGAAAAAACATTAGAAAAAATTAATAATTTATCTAAAATAATTTTTTCTATATCTTTATTTATATTTTCAATATCTATTTTAATATGGGTGATAAAATGGGCGATGAAGTAAAAAACACTCACGGCGGTGCTAGAGAAGGTGCTGGTAGAAAGAAAAAAGAAAATAAAAAAAATACTCATGTTATATTTTTTAGAATAAGCGATGAAGAAAATTAGCTTTTAAAAAAATATGCTGAGGAAAATGATATGAGTGTTGGCTTATATTCAAAAAAAATCGTACTTGATAAAATAATAGGTATGGAAGAAAATAAATAAAGCAAATAAAAAATACAAGCCGATGTCATTAAAAATGATGTCGGCTTTTTAATATTCCAAAACATCGATAAACTAACTATCGTATAAATCTTTTTTTATTGTTTGATTTATAATTTCAATATAATAATAAATTGGAGGTAATAAGATGGTTAAAAAACAGCAAGAAAAAATCGCTATGATTAAAGCTTTAACAGAACTCATCATAGCGATTGCGAGCTTAACTACTGCATTAGTAGCTTTACTTAAATAGTAATTAAAAAACAAAAAATGGGGGTGGGACGGCAATCCTACCCTATAAAAAAATTATAACATATATAAAATGAATATCAATTCTTTACCAAATAAAAAACATTAAAAAATCTATTTCAGCTGACAGCACAATCGAAGATTTTCCTATTTCTAATTTAAGTGGACTTATAGAAAGCATTAATAAACTTGAAGATGATATAACAAAAGCCTTGAATGATACGCCTGCCTCAATACTATTTGATAAAAGTCTTTCAAACGGATTCAGCGAGGGAGATAAAGATAAAGAAACAGAAATATCAATAATAGAAAGTTTTAGAGAAAATAAACTCACTCCTTTATACAACCTTACTGATTATTATGTCATGCTCAAGGCTTGGGACAGTGCTTTTATTGATGATATGCGTTATAAATACAGCGAATATCAGGACAAAACAGACAGCGAAATATTTAGAAGCTGGGCAGAAAACTTCAAGTTTGAATACGGCAATTTATTTCCTGAACCTGAAAGCGTTACTCAAGACAATAATGCTAAAAAACTTGATAATTTACTTAAAGCTCAGCAATTAGGGGCAAATATAGCAGACATACAAGAAGAGCTAAACGAAAGCGAAATATTTAAGAATGAAATGGAATTAGACTCTCCGCCTCAAGGAATGGACGGGATGGGCGGAACAGATGCGGCAGATGATGAGGCAATGTTTGATTATAGTAAAAATAATAGTGAAGATGAGGCAAATTTTAATAAACCGCCAAGTGTCAGCGGTATAAAAGCAGATACTGACGCTTACAGCGGGCAGTCGCCTAATTTCAAAGAAGAAGAACATGAAAGAGATAAAGATGGAAAGTTTACAAAAAAAGGAAGCGGAGAAGATAATAAACAGGAAAATAAAGAAGAAACTAATAATGAAGATTCAAGCGAAGAAAAACAAATAAAAGAAAAAATTGAACAGCTTGAAAAAATCGACTGGACAAAAGATAATACTCTGCCTAACTTTCCAAAATCTTTTTTGAAAAAACAAGGTTTAGAAGATAAGCCTATTTTATTAAAAAAGAATATAATTGAAAAAAATAAGGCAAGCCACCCCGATATTACTGAAGAAAAAGCTAAAAGAATAATAGGAAATGCTTTATATAAACCAGAATTGATATTAAAGGCGAATCCAGACAAACCCACATATCACAATTTCATAACAAGAACAGATAATGAACATAGCGATATAGTATTATTAGAATTATCTGAAGAAAAAGAAAACTATGAAATTATCAATTATCATATAATTGATAATAATGCTAGAAATAGAAAAATTAAAAAACATAATAAAAGCTAGAATGGGAGGACGCGCGCCGGATATTCCGAATCCCTCCATCGTATCAATTTAGTAAATACTAAATATCACGGCAGGCGAGCGCGATTTTCTGCAGTTCATCCTAGCTATAATTTATTTTAACATAGTTTTGTAATAAGTAAAGATAAAAAATAAAAATAATTAATTAAAAATATTCATTAATAAACTAACTATCGTATAAATCTTTTTTTGTTGTTTGATTTATACTGTAGTTATGCTTAGCTTATTTGACACAGCAAAAAGAATATTAAAGTCATTTTTCGATGATAATTTATTTAGCATTAATGATATTTTATCAAAAACAAAAATTGAGGCACTTATCAGGGCAATAGATAAAGGCATAAAAAAGGATTATGATAAAGTATTAAAAAGTGTCAATAAAGAAGTACGCTCTAAATTAAAAAATGAATATAATCAATTCATAAAAAAAGGCGTGTTCAGAGTTGCCCCAACTTTACAGAAATATAAAATTGAAGATTTAAAGCCTGATTTCAAAAAAGAATTAGAAAGTAGGATAAATGTTTCATTATCGTATATAACAACTCAAGACCAAAACACAATAGAAGAAATAAAAAACAGATTAATGAACTTTGCCTCAATTCCGCACCCAAATAAGAACTTAAAAGAATTAGAATATGACTTTTGGAACGATATAATACCAGCACCGAAGGTGGGCAGTCGCCTAATTTCAAAGAAGAAGAACATGAAAGAGATAAAGACGGAAAGTTTACAAAAAAAGGAAGCGGAGAGGATAATAAACAGGAAAATAAAAAAGAAACTAATAATGAAGATTCAAGCGAAGAAAAACAAAAAGAAGAAAAAGAGATAAAAGAAAAAATTGATAAAGTTTATAGTTCTGATTTATCAAAAGCATGTATTTTACCAGAACTCACTACTTCTATTCAAAAAAAATATGGCTTTACTAATAAACAAATTAGTTTAAAAGAGAATATTATTATTAAAAATAATAATAGGCATAATGAAAT
>NZ_CALXRM010000022.1 GCF_944390845.1 uncultured Brachyspira sp. | reverse complement strand
ATGATTTAATACTAATTTTATATTTGCACTTTTTGGTTCTTTGACGCTGTCCGCCTGTGGCGTGCGGCGGGAAAAAGTTGAATAAAAAAATTGACAAACTTAAAAATTGTTTAGTATATATTTTAAATTGATGTAATGTAATAAATTTAATTATATAAAAATAAAGTGTATCAAAATATAATACAATAAAAAAGCCTGCATCTGCTTCAAGCAAACACAGGCTTAAAATTTAATTATATTAAATTAAAATATATTTTTTAATATTATAGTTTGATCTCTTCCGGCACCTACTGATACTATAGATATTTCTGTATCAACTAATTCGCTTAATCTTTTCAAATACTTTTTAGCATTTTCTGGAAGTTTATCATATTCTCTTATACTGCTTGTATCAGTTTTCCAGCCTTCAAATTCTTCATAAACAGGTTCTACTTTTGAAAGTATATTCAAATTAGCAGGATACCAAGTTAATATTTCATTATTATATTTATATCCCGCACATATTTTTATTTTATCCAACTCATCTAATATATCTAGTCTTGTTATAGCAATAGAGTCAAGACCATTAATATATGAAGCATATCTTAAAACGCATGCATCAAGCCAGCCGCATCTTCTAGGTCTTCCAGTAACTGTACCGTATTCGCCGCCTTTATCTCTTATGAATTGTCCTATATCATCGAATAATTCTGAAGGGAAAGGGCCTTCTCCAACTCTTGTAGAATAAGCTTTTACAACACCTATAACATGATCAATCTTTCTAGGGCCTACACCAGAACCGCTGCAAGCTCCTGCTGCTGAAGGGTAGGAAGAAGTAACGAATGGATAAGTACCATGATCCAAGTCAAGCATAGTAGCCTGAGCACCTTCAAACAATATATTCTTCTTGCTTTTTATTGCATCATTAAGTATTTGTGCTGTATCTGCAACATAAGGTTTTAATCTCTCAGCATATCCTAAATATTCTTCCAACAATTCTTCATAATTAATTTCTTCATGATTATAAAGTTTTTTAAGAAGTTTATTTTTTAATTCTACATTGAATTTTAATTTTCTTGCAAACTCATCTTTATCCATTAAATCGCATATTCTAATACCTAAACGGCTAGCTTTATCCATATAGCAAGGGCCTATTCCGTTTTTAGTAGTTCCGATTTTGTTTTCTCCTAAATCTTCTTCTTGAAGTGCATCGAGTATTTTATGATAAGGCATTAAAACATGTGCTCTGTTAGAGATTTTTAAATTTGATATATTAACTTTTTTAGCAATAAGTTCATCTATCTCACTTAAAAATACTTTAGGTTCTATTACAACTCCGTTTCCTATTACACAAACTTTATCCTTATGCAATATTCCTGAAGGTAGAAGTCTTAATTTATACTTAACATTATCAACTACAACCGTATGTCCTGCGTTACTTCCGCCTTGAGAACGTACTACATATTCGCATTTATCAGCAAGATAGTCTACTATTTTGCCTTTACCTTCATCACCCCATTGTGTACCAACAATAATTACTGAAGCCATTTTTAAACTCCTTATTCTATTATTATAAAAAAGAGATGTTTTTATTTTAAATTTATCAAACACACAATGGCTATTATATTAATTTTTTTCAATAATTTCAATATATTTTGATAATAAATTTCTATGAATAATAATATTATTTATGATGACGGAGGTATTATTTTTCTTACTATGTAAAGATATTTGATAAATCTGTTAATTTTTATGTTTTTTGGGCTTATACTTAAAGCTTGTTTATAATATGATAATGATGTATTAAAATAATCTTGTATTTGTTTATTCATTTTATATTTGAAATAATAACAAATTCCTAAATTAAAATATACTTCATAACCATTCTTTCCATAAAATTTACTTTCTATAGATAAATTATAATTTTCTACAGCTCTATCTAAATATTTCTCTTCCTTTTCATATTTTTTATAAAGAAGAAGGTATATATCTCCAATTAAAGAATAGGCTTCTATATTGCCTAATTTTATTGACTGAATTAAATTTTCAAAAGCATTTTCTATATATTCTATTTTTAGAGTTTTTTCAAATAAATGTTTTAATATTAAAGCTCTATTATAATTGCATTTAGGATAGTTTGGATTAATGTCTAAAACTCTGCTGTAGCAATGAAAAGAATTTATAATATATTCATAATTTCCTGTTTTTAAATAAACTTGGTAATAAAGCATTCCAATATCAAAATAATAATCTATATTGTTTCTGTCTATATTGGATATATATTCCAAATAAAATAATGTGAATAAAGCATATTTTATTTTGTTAGTAATATCAAATAAATATTTGAAAAAGCTAATGCATAATCTAATAGAGAATATATCCATATTTAAACTGCTTAAACATTTTCCTGCTTTTATCAAGTATTTATTATTTTGATGAATTTTAAACATTACATTATTGAATATGAATAAATATTTATTAGCCAAATCTCTATTAATATGTAAAAGACTTATATACTTATCAAAATAATCATCTATAACAATCATATCTCCGTATTCATTGAATAAAATAAAATATATATTTATTAATCTTTCATAAATAGAATCTATTCCTACTCCTAAAGATAAAGCCTTCTCATAATATTCCAAGCATTTAAGAAGATAATCATATTTGCTTAGTTTATCGATATTATTGTTATTTTGTATTTTTAAATTATATAAATCTCCTATTCCTTCCAATGCTATTAATGAAGTTTCATCATTAGTAAGTATATTATTAAAACATGATAAAGAATTATTAAATATTCCATCAACATTATATACACTATAAATTATAGAATATAAAAATCCTAAATTTTCTATAGCTTTAAAATAAGAACTGTCTAAATCAATTGCAGCAAGATAATTTTTTTCTGCTATTTTATAATCTTCAAATTTACTTTCTGTTATTCTGAAATGATGAAGCAAAGCTAAATTATAATATAGAGTTTTATCATATTTATTTAAATTTAATGCATAATCAAAATATTCTAAAGAGCTTTCAAAATATTTCATATCTTTTGTTATTTTGTATCTTTCATAATATATTATTGCTTTTTGCGATAGGTTTCTTGTATCATATCTAAATACATCTATATTCTTATCAACATAGTATAAAGCCAAATCAAAATATTTATTTGTATTATGTTCGTCTATATATTTAAGTCTGTATAAATCACTTATGGCAATAAAAGAATTTGAAGCTTTAAAAAATAATAAGGCTTTATTGAATAGTTCATCTTTTGAATTAACATTTGAACATAATTCTTTTTCTGCTAAACTATTGCAGTATAAATTATAATAGAAGCAGCCTATATTATGATTAATATAATATTCTAAAACTTTATTATTATATAAATGTCCGTCATTAGATAATGTTTCATAATCATTGATAATAAATGTAAAATAATTAGGATCATCAAAATAATGAAAAGCTAATTTATATAATTCAAATCTATTTATATAAGTAAATAAGTAATCTCTGTCTATAGCTAATGCTCTATTATAATAGTATATAGCTTCATCAAAATAATCTTTGTTTTTTGTTATTCTAAATTTTGACTCATATAAATAGGCTATGGAATTTAATATATCAACATCATCTAAATCTAAATGATTGAAGTAAGAAAAAGAAGCATTAAAATATAAATCATCGTTTGTATTATTGTAGCATATCAAATATAAGTAGGCCATAAAGTAATACATATATTTATTATTTTCTAATGCCTTACTATAATAATTCATAGCAGTTTCAAAATCTTCTTTGCTTTTTGTTACATTATATTTTATAGTGTATAGAAGTGCTAAATGATTATGAATTGTATCATCATATATTTTGCTTTCTTCCAACTGACTATAAACTGAAATTGATTCATCATAAAAATGAAAGTCATTACTGAATTTAAACATCAAAGCATGCAAATAGCCTAGATTAAGAAACATATTAATTTCTAATGTTATGTAAGAAATTTCAATATAATAATTTACTGCTTTCAAATAATAATCAGAGTTTTTAGTAGATATAAATTTATCTCTGTATAATTTAGCCAAATCGCATAATGCAAATATATTATCACTATCAACCATATCACTATAAATATCTGAAGCCATATCAAAATAATTTTCAAGGTTTGGAAATTTGGCTTTATACAATAAATAAATATCATAATTCAAATTAATATCATTTCCATATCTTGATAATACTTCTTTATAATTTGATAGAGATTTTTTAAAATATTCATTATCTTTAGTATTAATATATTTGAATTGATATAATACTGCTAAAATAAAATAAGTAATCTCATTAGCATTATTTATGATTTTATTTATATGATCCATTGCTATATCATAATAAATATCATCGTAGTCATAAATATATCTTGTATAATATAGAAATGCTGCTTTATTTCTTGCATATAAATTATTAGTATCTCTTATTAGTACAGAGTTGATGCTTCCTATAACATTTTCAAAACTTTCATTATCTCCATTGTAGGCACATTCGTCTATATAGGAATCAATTATGCTTTGAATTATAGCAACTTTATATCTTAAATTGAGGTAATGATCTTTTTTTAATTTTTCTATATAATCATAAAAGAATAAGTCATTATTTTCAAAGGTTTCAAAATTGAGTTTTTTAAGGAATGAAAAACTGATATCGGCTTTCATGTTATGAATGAAATTATAGTAGTTCATAATATACCTAAATTTTTATAAGCTGTGTAATTATATTGAATAATTTATATACATTTACTACAGCTGAAATATTATTCATAACCTAACCTTTATAAAACATATATGTATATTATACATAAAAAAATATTTATTTGAATATATTACTTATTAAAAAAATAAAAAAAGAGAGGCTAAAAATAGCCTCTCCCATTTTATAAAAATAGAGCTTTAATAGATGTCAATTTTGATTTTTGATTTTTCTATATTCAGATAAAAATTCATTTGCTATAGTTTGTAGTTGTTTATTATATTCTCTGTTTAATTTTATAGAATTATTGATGATACTATTATTAGGATTTTGTTTAGCCATTTCTAAATTTATTTTAGTTTTTTCAAAATGCATTTTTTTCCTTAATTCTGATATTTTTGTTTGATATTTACTTTTTAACTGCATTATTTGTGATAATTGTTCTTGTGTTAATGAATCTTCATTATAAATAAAATAAGTATAAGGTTCTTCAGAGCAATAATATTTATTTTCTTCCGCAAACAATGATACTGATAAAATAACAGTGATAAATGCGGCTATAATAATACGTTTCATAGTTTTATCCTCAAACTAATCTTTCTTATTTTTATTATTAGACGTATAAATATTAATAAAAGTTCCAAACTATAATAATTTTTTTAATGAAATTTTGTTATAATTGAAATTAATTTAACGCACGGTTAATGAAATTTTATATATAATTGAATTTGAATATTGATTATTACATATTGAAAATTTTATTCTGCGTGCGGTGTATTAACTATAAATTTAAAAAAACTTGGGTGGGTGTTAAAATAAGAGTGTAAAATTAAAAAGAAAAATAAAGTAAAAATAAATGAAAGAATTTAAAATAAATAGGGTGGGATTTAGAATAAAGCTTTAAAACTTATTTACATACCCCGCCCTTTAAAATTTATTATTTTTATTTGAAATTATAACTTTTTTATTCTTTAAATCTGAAATAAAAAAAGCATGCCCGCCCAAGTGGTTTTTAAATTTAAAATTTATATTAACGCACGGTGAATGAAATTTAGTTATATGTTTAAATTATAATTTAAAATTTTTTTATATTGTTAATTTTATTCTGCGTGCGGAATTAGATTTATTATATTTATTTATCATGACTACCATGACATTTGAAGTCCAAATCCTATATAAAGATTATTTAAAGTAGGGTAGTTTCCTATTACGCTTTTATCTAAAGTTGTAGGAAGTGTTAAAGCAACTAATATATAAGGCTCTCCAGTAACAATATTTTGATATCCTGATACAGGAATGCTTGCATCAAATCCAACTTTTAAAGCAGCTGAATGCATATACTCCTTTGAATAATAAGTAAATCTGTATGATAGTGAAGCAAAGAAATTATCAAAATATATATGACTCAAATTGAAATGCGAACTTAAATATCCAAGAAGTTCAAAATCTCCAGCTAAAAAGTAATTATCTTTATATTTTTTACTCTGTACATAAGCATAGAATTCTTGAGGAGCACTTACTTCGCTTGATCCAAATACTGTAGATGCACCATCAAATGCAGTATTTGTACCAAAAGCATAAGAACCATAAAAACTAGCTCTGATAGGAACATATCTAGTTTGAAACTTCGTACTGAAATCTATTGCAAATTTATTATATTTAATGGAATATTTAGGTATAACAGTAAGATTTACTAAATCATCTCTATAGGGTTTATCCGTTTGTACTCTAAATATCATTGAAGCTTTTAAAGATACATTAAATGTCCAAGAAGAATATTTCCAAGTAAATGCTGATGATGTGTTAGTTTGAGGATTTACAAACTCAGAAAATAAAGCACCTGATATTGAAGGCTCAAGCATAAAATAAAGTTTATCACTTTCTGTGTTGAGTAAAAACTGCATAGCAAGATAGGTATTCAATCTCCAATAATTATAGGTGGAATAAACAATATCGCTTTTAAATCCGAAGTATAAAGGATAAAGCATTTTATAAGAAGTAACAGTTAATTCAGTTTGAAGAAAATTTGAAGGTATATCATATCCAAGCCAAATCAATGCTAGATTATCAGACGAAGGAGATGCTACTACAGATAATATTCCAAGACCATTCAGAATAAAAGGGAAGGTTTCATTTATTTGAGGCAAAGGTACCCACATGGCCCAAGGCTTAAAATATTTAAAACCATTATAATTTCCAAGTTCCATTTGAGGAGTAAATTCATATTTGTTTATTGTCTTATCAGTGTAGGTAAAATTTTTTGTTATAGATTCATTATCAGAGTATTTCATAAGCCTGTCATATTCTGAAAATCTTCCCTTATAATAAATATTTGCTCCGGCATATACTGGTGATAATACTCCGCCTGAATAGTCTTTTGTATAAAGCTTCATTTGATTATTATTTAAATCAATCTCACCAAGTTTATAGAATCTGTCATTATTATTGTAAGCAAATAATAGTTTTCCTTTTGAATATTTTAAAGTTCTTACATGGTCTAAAGTGTTATCTTTTGTATTAATATATCTTAATGATTTATTATTATAATTGAATATTGCTATATGTTTAATTGCGTTCTCTGTAACTATTAAAGCTATATTATTATCATCTATTACAGCAGGAGCACTATATCCGAAATTATCATTAGCTTGTAATAAAATTTCTTTTTCATTGTTTTCATTTATATAAACTAAAATAGAGTTATGCAAATCTTTTGATATTCCTATAATTCCATTTCTGAAATATCTAGCGTACTGCATATCAAACCATTTTCTTTTAGTTCTAGTTTTTTTATTTAAATCATATTCTTTAACAATATATTTATAAAGTCCTCCATTAAACATTACAGATACTATCAAAGCATTATTCCCATCTTTTGATATATCCAAACTTTCAGAATCTCTGTCTATTAAGAATTCTAATTTTAAATCTTTTTTATTATTTTCATTGTTCCTTTTTTCTTTGTATGAATATAAAGCTCCGATATCTCCATTTATATAATAAACTGTATCATCATAAGAATGAAGATCATTAATAAAAGTTTCTTTATTATTTGCTATTAATTCTTCACTAGGATTAACATTTTCTAAAGCTAATGAATTTTGAAAGTCAGCCCAAGCTTCAGTAAATTTAATTCCATATACCTTTTTGAAGGCTCCATAAACTCCTGAATTATAAACCAAAAATGAGAAATGAAGTTTAGTCTGCATTCTATTCCAAAAAGCATTATACTTTTCCATTCCAAATCTGTCTTGCAAGTATTTAGAAAATAATCCGCCATATTCATAATAAACATTTCCGTAAGGGCTTTTATTCCAAACATAAGAAGCCTGAATAGGAGTTCTGAAATTTCCTTCAAATATATCCTGTCTTAATCTTTGTTTTACTAAAGGGTCATTAGCACGTCCGAAACCAGTTAAACTTTCCATACTAACTGGAGCCCCTTCGATCATAAAAGGCATAGCATTAATATGCACAAATGAAGCCCAGTTTCCCATCACTTTTGTAGCAAGTCCTGTATTTTCTGAGGCCATAGAAAGTAAATGTGTAAGTTCATGTATAAAAACTGTTTCAAAATTATTACTGTAGCTTGTAAGATTTTCGTCCATATTGGTATCATATAATATTAAACTTGAATATGGTATTATCATTGCTGCTGAATTGAATAAATTGAAATCAGGTGTAATTGTTACAGGTATTTTTCCTCTTACAGTGCTATTTAATATTTTTGAATATTTTTCATATATATCATCAGCTACTTTTGCCAAATTTTCTGCTGTCCTTCTGGACTCTATAGGGAATATTATTTCAAATTTTTCTGTCTGTATAGTATGCAGTTTTCTAAACGGCTTAAATGTTTGCGAATAAAGATTTATGCAAGATATAAGTATAATTAACAATGATAAAAATAGTTTTTTCATAAATAATTGATAGTATATTATAGTTTAGCATTTTTGCAATAAATTGTTATATATATCTTAATTATAATTTAAAAAAATTGAAGAAATAAAAAATATCAGATCATATACTTAAGACTGTATAATTCTAAAAAATTATATAATAACAGCAATGTAGCTATCTATTTTTATTTACAATATAAAGTCCAAAACGAATTAATATTAATCCTAAAGCAGTACTGAATATAAAAGAAATACCATGAGAAAAAGGAAGTTTTATATTTTCTGGTTTATCGGGATCATACCATAAAGGCAATTCATCTCCTACTTTTCTAAATGGATAATAGCTTCTTAGAGTAGCGTATAATGTTCCATGATTATCAGCTTCATAGCTTATTACCATTGTCTTTTCATATCTAGTTTCTCCAGATTTATATACCCTTTTTCTTCTATCGCACTCTTCAACTACTCCTACAGTATGAATATAATTTTTTGTATCAATAAAAGAAAATAATCCTGCTACACCATTCAAAGTTAAAACTATTCCTGAAAAATATATTGCTATTATTTTTATAATTGAAAATTTCTTTCTATTCATTATTAAAACTCCAATATTATTTTTTTTAATAGCTTCTCTTATGTTTCATTTACTAATATTTGTTTTATAAATAAATATTAGAAAGTATATTATAATTAAACTTTTTTGCAAATACATACGCACGATAAATATAATATCTATATAATTTATATTAATATGTTTTTTATTATTTAATATATTAAATTTATTTTTACGTGCGGTGAATGCATTTTTGATTTAATAAATTTGGGTGGGTGATTATAAATTCTATTTTTGTAATATAGAAGTTAAAGTTTTAATGTCAAATTTAAATTATAAGGATAGAGGGTGGGCAAATGTAATTAAACTTTAAAGCTTTTATTACATATCCCGCCCTTTAAAATTATTTGTTTTAATTTGAGATTATAATTTCTTATTCTTTAAAGCTTAAATTGTAAAAGCATACCCGCCCAAGTTTTGATTAGATTTAAAATTTAATTAACGCACGGTAAACGAATTGTTATTTATAGATTGGATTGTAATTATAATTAATTTATATTTGTAGTGTTATTCTGCGTGCGGTTAAAATAAAAATGAGCAAGGCTAATTTTTTAAGCCTTACTCATCTTTAATTTAAAGGAATTCTATTTGTAATTTAACCAACTTTCTGATCTTTTTTGAAAATACCTTGAAGCATTAAAGCTAAAGCACCATCACCAGTAACATTACATGCAGTACCAAAACTGTCTTGTAAAGCAAATACGGCAAGTATTAAAGCAGTACCATCATTATTGAAACCTAAAACAGAAATTATTATACCCAAAGAAGCAACTACAGTACCGCCAGGAACACCAGGAGCACCTACAGCAAATATACCAAGTAAGATTATGAATAAAACCATAGTACCAACAGTAGGTAAATGACCGTATAATATTTTAGATATAGTCATAACAAAGAAAGTCTCTGTTAATACTGATCCGCATAAGTGTATAGTTGAACCCATAGGTATAGCAAAGTTAACAACGTCTTTATCTAAAGCATCAGATTTGCTTACACATTTTAAAGCAACAGGCAAAGTAGCAGCAGAAGACATAGTACCTACAGCAGTAAGATAAGCAGGACCATAATGTTTAAATACTCTGGCAGGATTTTTCTTTGATATAATACCAGCTATAGAGTATAACAAAGTAAGCCATATAAAATGTCCTACTATTGCTATGATGATTATTATTAAGAATACGGGTACACTTTTTATAATAGTGCCTTCATAAGATAAAGTAGCAAAAGTAGTGCCAATATAGAATGGCAATATAGGAACTACTACATTATTAACTAAAAATAATATTATATTATTAAGTTCATCTAATAAGTTTTCAAAGTATTTAGATTTAGTCTTAACAACTGCAACACCTCCGCATATAGCCAAGAATAAAGCAGTTATTACAGGGAATACTGGATTAATATCTAATTTAAATATTATTTCAGGGAGTTCCTTTCCGCCTGAAACATTAGAAGCTATATTTAAATTAGGTATTATTATATATCCTGCAATAGTTGCAAATAAAGCAGCCCCAACAGATGAGAAATAAGCAAGTGCAAGCATAACACCTAACATCTTATTAGCTCTGTTTCCCATTCTAGTAATAGCAGGAGCAATAAATCCTAATACTATTAATGGAACCATAAAAGATATTACTTGATTAAGTACATATTTGATAGATTGTATAACGTTAATCACAGCTGCATTAGAAACCATACCTAGTATAATTCCTACAACTATACCTATAAATAGTTTTATTAATAGGTAATCTTTTTTTGGTTTTTGTTCTAGTTCTTCCATAAAAATTCACCTTCAAATTTATTTTTTATTGATACATATAGTATATTCAATTTATATATGTTTGTAAATTGTATTATACTATTTTTTGCATTATGATTTGTAAAAAAATTAGTAAGTACTAAATATAATATTATTTTGTATATATTAAATTTGTTTTATATATTATATATTCATATTATAGAATATATTATTGAATATAATGAAACGATTTTGTTTTTTTATTTGTATGAGCTGCTGTCATATATAGAACCTGCATAATGTTTCCTAATTTATGATATACTGCTGTATGTGGGTGAAGAAATTACCGAGTATTAGTTTTTTTACTTTTCATGACACTAAGAAGAATAAATTAATAAGCAAGCAAATAATAAATCATATTATTAACCCTAAAAGTAAAACAAATATCAAAAGATATAAAATATAAAAATGTAAATCCAGAAAATAAAAAGTATTACATATTTTTACAAAAAAGTAGTTAGTATTTTTTTACGATCTTTTTTGAAAAAATCGAAGAAATATTTTCAAATATAAAAAATAAAGTTAGTACTAGATAGAAAAACAAATATAAATAAAAAGCACCAAAAAACTCATATTTTTAATTTTTTACTAAGCTTTCTACACTCCTCAGCTTCAGAGTATCTTTTTAATAAATCTAAAATTTGAGCCTTTCCTTCATAAAGATCTATACTAGGCTTTAAGTTTATAGCTTCATCATAACATTTTATAGCCGAATTATAATATTTTTCTTTTTCTTCATTCAATTTATTAACCAATTTATCAATTTCTTTTTCACATTTTTCTTTATTTGAACTGATATATTTTTTTACTATAATCAAATTATTATTTTGATCAGCTAATTGTTTTAAGAAGTTTATTTTTTCTTTGTAGCTTTCTATATTATTTGGATTAACTTCTATCATCTTATCATAACATTCTATAACTAAATCATTTTTGCCTGTACTTTTTAAGAAGTCTATTTTTTCTTTGTAGCTTTCTATATTATTTGGATTAACTTCTATCATCTTTCTGCAACTTTCTATAAATAAATTATTATATTTTTCTTTTTCTTCGTTCAATTTATTAACCAATTTATCAATTTCTTTTTTATATTTTCCTTTATTATAATTTTTTATATTCATTTTTTATTTCCATAATTTGATTATTATTTTGATCAGCTAATTTCTTTAATAACTCTATCTTTTCTTTATAGATTTCTACATTTTTATCATCTGATTTTACTATATTATCATAATCTTTTATAACTAAGTTATAATATTTTTTGTTTTCTTTATTTAATTTATTAATTTCTTTTTTATATTTTCTTTTATTATAATTTTTATATTCATTTTTTATTTCCATAATTTGATTATTATTTTGATCAGCTAATTTCTTTAATAACTCTATTTTTTCTTTATAGATTTCTATAATATTAGTATTATTTAATTTTATTAACTCATTATAATATTCTATAACTAAATCATTTTTACCTATACTTTTTAATAACTCTATTGTTTCTTTATAGATTTCTATATTTTTATCATTTGATTTTACTATATTATCATAATCTTCTATAACTAAGTTATAATATTTTTTGTTTTCTTTATTTAATTTATTAATTTCTTTTTTATATTTTCTTTTATTATAATTTTTATATTCATTTTTTATTTCCATAATTTGATTATTATTTTGATCAGCTAATTTCTTGGAGAATTTTATTTTAGCTTTATATATTTTTATATTTGTATCAGTGTATTTTATTATGTTATCATAATATTCTATAGTCAAATCATTTTTCTTATAGTTTTCTATATTCTTTGTATTTGACTTTATGGTTTTGTTATAACATTTTATAGCCAAATTATAATATTTTTTTCTGTCACCATTGTATTTAGAATCATAAGCTAATGTTTTGTATATATAAGCTTTTCCTTTATAAGAATCAGCATAATCAATTTTTAGTTTTATTAATTTATCATAACATTCTATAGCTAAATTATAATATTTTTTTCTGTCACCATTGTATTTAGAATCATAAGCTAATGTTTTGTATATATAAGCTTTTCCTTTATAAGAATCAGCATAATCAATTTTTAGTTTTATTAATTTATCATAACATTCTATAGCTAAATTACAGTATTTTTTTTTATCTATAGATTTATTAACTAATATTTTGTATATATAAGCTTTTCCGATATAAGAGTCTATATCATCAGTTTTTAGTTTTATTAATTCATCATAACATTCTATAGCTAAATTATAATATTTTTCTATGTCATCATTGTATTTAGAATTATAAGCTAATGCTTTGTATATATCAATTTTTCCTCTATAAGAATTTATGTCATTAGGATTTAATTTTATTAACTCATTATAACATTCTATAGCTAAATCATTTCGCCCTATACATTTTAATAAGTATATTTTTTCTTTATAGTTTACTATATCATTAGGTTTTAACTTTATAGTTTCATCATAACATTCTGTAGCTAAATCATTTTTATTTGTACTTTTTAAGAACTCTATTTTTTCTTTATAATATATATCTATATCATTAGGATTTAATTTCATTAACTCATTATAACATTCTATAACTAAGTCATTTTCTCCTATACTTTTTAAGAACTCTATTTTTTCTTTATATATATCTATATTATTAGGATTTAATTTTATTAACTCATTATAACATTCTATAACTAAGTCATTTTCTCCTATACTTTTTAAGAACTCTATTTTTTCTTTATATATATCTATATTATTAGGATTTAATTTTATTAACTCATTGTAACATTCTACAACTAAGTCATTTTTTCCTATACTTTTTAAGAACTCTATTTTTTCTTTATAGCTTTTTTCATTTTTAGGGTTTAATGATATAGCTTTGTCATAACCTTTTACAATATGTTCATCATTTATTTTATTTTTTTCTTTTAATATATTCAAAGCTTTTTTATAAATTTCTGCATCATATAAAACTTCATTATTTTTTTCTACATTGTTATATAGTGACAATGCTTCATCATATCTGTTCAACAAAATCAAGGCCATCATTTTATAGGCATAAAAAACTTTATTATTATTTTCCAGTTTTAAAATATTATTGCAGTAATTCAAAATATCTTCAGTATTGCTATATTTATCTTCAAATATAAATGATAATGCCTTATTGAAATTATCGATAGCATTATCAAAAAGAGATAATTTGTATAATGTCATACCTATTATATAATAGTCTCTTGCATTATTTTTTTCTTTATAATTTTTTAATGCTTTATCATAATATTTAATGGCTTCTTTATAGTTATTTTTTATATCATAAATCTCGCCCATAAAATAATACATGTCATATTTATTAAAATTGTTTGTGCTTTTTAAACTTTCTAATGCTTCCTCATATTTTTTTAATTCAAATAAAGAAAGCCCTTTATAATAATATGAATTATCGCACTGATCAGCAATTTTTAAATACTTATCAAATTCTTCTATAGTTTCCTCATATCTTTTTAAATAGTATAAACTTAATCCTTTATAATAATATGCCTTGCTATACTGGCTATCTATTTTTACAGTATTATCAAATTCTTCTATAGCCTCTTTATATTTTTTTAAATTATATAAACAAAGTCCTTTATAATAATATGCATTACTGTTTTCATCATCAATTTCTAAAGACAGATTAATTACATCTATTGCTTCCTCATATTTTTTTAGTTCAAATAAAATTAAAGCTTTATTATAATAGGAATCAAAATCTTTATTATTAAGTTTTATTGCTTTGTCAAAACATACTATAGCTTCATTGTATTTGTTTTTACCAATATTTTTTAATGAATTGCCTTTAAAATAATATGACTTATAAAATTTGTCATCTAATGAAATAGCTTTATCATTACAATTCAAAGCCTCCTGATGTCTTCCAAGTTCAAAAAACGAGTTTGCTTTATCATAGTAATATTGTATTTCTTTTTTTATGTCAGGCATTATATTTAAATCCTATGTAATATTCTATTATTATATGCTTTTTTAGTGTAAAATCTACTAAATAGTATTAATTAACATAAAGTTATCATAATATTTTTTAAAGTTTGTATATATAAATTTTTTACCATTTATGTTATAATTAACTTATATTATATATAATTTTTTCTGAAATACACTTACATATTGTAAATACATTTTTATTCATAAGGATTTAAAACATGATGAAAAACAAAGAAAGACTTTTATGGATATTTCTTTTAATTTTTGTAGTAGCAATATCTTTTTTCAATTTTAAAAGTCCTTCTCTTGCTATAGCTCAGCAGGGTAAGGCTCAATCTGATAATGATTTTTACTATTACAGCAGATTATTCCAAAAGGTATTTGCAACTTTACAGCAGAATTTCGTTGATACTAATAATGTAACAACAAAAAAACTTATGTACGGTGCAATCAAAGGTATGCTTGAAGCAACAGAAGACCCATTTACATTCCTTCTTGATGAGGAATTGAATCAGGCTTTAAATACAGAGATGTCTGGAAGATACGGCGGAGTAGGGCTTTCAATTTCAAAAAATGCTGATAAAGGTTTAATGGTTGTTTCTCCTATAGAAGACGGTCCGGGTGAAAAGGCTGGAATATTATCAGGCGACATCATTACAGAGATAGACGGAAAAAGCACAAAAGATATGTCAGTTGATAATGCAGCAAACATAATGAGAGGTAAAGAGGGAAGCAAAGTTACTTTAACTATAGTACGTGACGGTGTTGCTGAACCTATTAAATATCCTCTTACAAGAGCAATAATAGAAATAAAGAGTGTTAAATATAAAATGGTTGATAACACTATAGGATATATAAGAATAACTACTTTCGGTGATGATACTGCTAGAGATTTAGAAAATACTTTAATAGATCTTAAAAAACAAGGTATGAAGAAGCTTATTCTTGATTTAAGAAACAATCCTGGCGGAAGACTTGATACTGCTATAAATATAGTAGAAGAATTCTTAACTGAAGGTAAAATAGTTTATACAAGAGGAAGAACTAAAAACGAGAACCAAGATTATTATGCTTCTAAAAAAGGCGATGAATGGCTTGAAGGCGATATGCTTGTATTAGTTAATCAATACAGTGCTTCTGCTTCTGAAATACTTTCAGGTGCTTTACAGGACAGCGGCAGAGCTAAACTTTTAGGTGAGACAACATTCGGTAAATTTAGTGTTCAGTATGTACTTCCTTTAGATACTAGAGATAATACTTCTTTCAAATTTACAGTAGCACATTATTATACACCTAATGGAAGAAGACTTCATGGCAGAGGTTTAACACCAGATTATGTTGTTGTAGAACCTAAATTGAGCAGTACAGATATAACAGCTTTAACAGAGCTTAGAAAAGGCGGACAAATAAGTGCTTATGCTAAGAAGTACCCTAATGAAAGTTCTGATGCTGCTGCTTTGCCAGCATTTAAAGAAGAACTTAGAAATCAAAATATAATGGCTAGCGATTATTTGCTTGAGCGTTTAATATACAATGAACGTAATTTAGATAATTATAAAGAGATATATGATCTTCGTTATGATAAGCAATTAAAAGCAGCTATTGAATATTTACAAACAGGAAAAGAGCCTCCTCAAGATAAAGAAGAACCAAGAGAAAATTGGTCAAATGAAAAAGAGGATCAAGAGTAATTAAAAAATAATAAATTTTAATAATTTGTTTTTAGGTGATGATATGTTTTCATGTCGTCACCTTTTTTATTTTATTTAGAAATCCCACCCTTTAAACTTTTATACTTGTTCTGAAATATAATTTTATTTACCTTCACAGCTCGAAATATCACTTGAAGTCCCCACCCAAGCGATTATTAAATTTAAAATCTGCTTAAACTAAAATGCATTATCCCGAACGTACATTGTACTTTCTGTAAGAAAAAGCTTTACCGTTCGGCAAGCCCGTACGGCTAGTACACCGCCCAAGTTTTTATTAATTTTTGAGTCTGTTCAACGCACGGATAACCGAATTTAATTTATAGATAATTTCAGAATTTTAATGCACTTTATTCTATAGCTTTGTACAGCGTGCGTATAGAAAATACTATAAAACCTTGTTTTAATAAATTGTAAATATGCTATAATAATGATAAAACAACATAAAAGAGAGTATAAAAATATTATGAGAATTGAATTAAAATTAAATAAAGAATATAACGATGAAATAGTATATGAAACAATGCTTAAAATGGGATTTTACTATAATTATAATTATATGTATTATTCTAAGTATAATATAGGGAACGGTTATAATTCTTATTTAAGATATGCTGTAGATGAAAATAGAATAGCTAGATTTGATTCTAGCGTATCATGCTTAAAAATTTTATCAGAATGTTTAGTTGAAAACAATATAATGAAATTAAGCAATACAGAACCTTCAACTTTAATTGATATACACTATAACGATGGTATCAGCGGCAGCTTTTCAAAATTAAATAATATTGAACAGAAACTATGTATTACTTTTATAGAAGAATTTGATAGAATTTATACAAGCATTGAAAAAAATAGTTCAAGCAATTTAGTTCAGTCAGATACTAATACTACCGAAAAAACTATTGAAGAATCATCAGAAAATACTGACAATATTACTTATGAAAATTATTTGAAAATCGCTTTGAATATTAAAGAAATAAAAGAGATGTTTATTAACAAAATAAATATATCCAAAAATGAAGAATTAAAATCATTTGAAGAAGTTTCTAATACATTTAAAGAAGAATATATAAAATTAGAGGCTCAGAACCAAGTAAAACAAATAAATGCTTTCTTTGATAAAACTATTGATGATATAGAAAACACTAAAGATATAAAAGATTATATTAACAAATACAATAAAATCATTATAAAGATAAATGAGGACTTAAACAATATAGTAAAAAAGACAGTGAAAATATCTACTTTAGTTTATGTAATAGATAATATAACAGAAGATGATATGTATGAAAAGAGAGATTATATAAGCCAATTTGATATAAAGTTTTTAGATTAAATTATGTGAATTTAAAATAATGCAAAATAAAAGGCTTGACTAATAATTAATCAAGCCCTAAATAAAAACACGATTGATTATTGCTGTTTAGTTAAAGTGCCGTTGATATTTTGAGGATAAGTTCCGTATGAGTCAGTAATTATATTTTGACCTTTAACATTAGCAGAAGTATCAGTAGTAAATTCTATATTCATAGTACCTTTTACTGTAACTCCAGTGCTAGGATTAAGAGTATAATTTGCTGTATATGAAGTATCAGAATTTTTAGTTATACTTGAAGCAGGCATATCAACACCCTCAGTTTGATTTTTTGCTGAACCGTCTGCATTTATAACAATTGTTTGACCAGCTAAATCTCCGCCTCCTATCCAATTACCTGCATATTTGCTGTCTATACCTGTAGGCTTTGTTTCTCCTGAACCTGTTTTATCTGCATTTGAACAGCTTACAGATAAAATACCTGCTAAAAATAAAGTAAAAAGAATAGATAATAATTTTTTGTTCATATTAGAACTCCTTGTGTAAATGATAATTTTTATAAAGAACATTTTTTAAAATGTTTTTATCATAGTAAAAAAGCATTCTAAAAAAATTTAGAAAATATGTAATAATAAAATTTTGATATTTTTTTATTACTAATGATTGTTTTTTGATTGAATTATATAAATAAAGTTTTAAAATTATTTGCAATGCCAATATTGACTGAAAGGAGTATAAAGGAAAATATATTTTTTTAGAATTGTTATGATATTTATATGATATTGATTTTTTTGAAAGGTTTACATTATTAGTCGAGTGTCGAGTGTCGAGTGTCGAGTGTCGAGTGTCGAGTGTCGAGTGTCGAGTGTCGAGTGTCGAGTGTATTATTTAATAAAGTAAATATTCTTTTCATAAAAATATTATAAAATATTAAATTATAATGTCAATATTTAAAATAAAAAGTTTAACTAATAATCAATATATAATTGCATATCATTTTATATGATACAAATTATCCTTGTATTAGCTATATATTTTTGAATTTCCTATAAAATGATAGTTTTTTCATCTCGTAAAAAACACATTAAAATTAATATTTTATCATAACAAAATTACCATAGTCTTCATATTTACTATGCATTATACCGAAAATAAGCAGGACTAATAACATATAAAAACAAATAAATTTATAGTGTTTTTATATATTGTCTATTTAATAATTGATTATTTTTTAATAGGATTGTATAATTACAAACAGATACTAAGGTAAGACAGGAAAAGAGATGTATATAAAGAATCTTAATTTGCATGGATTCAAATCATTTGCCATAGAGACTAATATTGAGTTCAATGAAGGCGTTACTGTAGTGCTTGGCCCTAATGGAATAGGTAAAAGCAATATAGTAGAGGCTTTTCTATGGGTTATGGGCGAGCAGTCCGCAAGCAGATTAAGAATAGACAGCTCTAAAGGTCTTGAAAGTGTTATATTCCATGGTACAGATACCAGAAAACCATCTTCACTTGCTCAAGTGGCTCTCACTTTGGATAATAAATCAAGATGGATAAAAAAGTACGATATAGACGAAGTTATTGTTACACGTAAATATTATAGAAAAGGTTTATCCGAATATTATATCAATGATGAACAGGTTCGTTTAAAAGATATAGTTGATATGTTTTTGGATACTGGACTCGGAAAAAATGCTTATTCAGTTATTAAGCAGGGTACTGTTTCAGAAATAGCAAAGCAAAAGCCTGAAGAAAGAAGAAGCATTATTGAAAATGCGGCAGGAATCAGTAAATATCTTGAAAGAAGAAGGGAAGCTACTAAAAAGCTTGAAGAATCAGAAAGAAATTTAGATAATGTAAAAATAGAAATAAAAAATGCTGAAAAACATTATAAGTCTTTAAAAGATCAGGCAGCAAGAACAGAAAAATATTATAACCTTAAAGATGAACATAAAAAAATTACTATAAGTTTGAATGTCAATCAAGTAAAAAAATTAAAAATTACATTAGAAGATCAGAATAAAACTCTTGAAGAACATACAAATAAGAAACAAGAATTAGAAAAAGAATTGCAGGATTTAGATAAACAGAAACAGCAGGAACTTTTGAAATTTGAAGAAACTAGAAGTTTGTCTATAGAACTTGATAAGCAAGTATCATTAATTGTTACAGAGCTTACCCATATAGAGAAGATGGGCAATCAATTGAAAAATCAGCTTGATAATGCCAGCAAAGATAAAGAAGAAACTGTAAACAGAAAAAATACTCTTTTAAAAAGAATAGAAGAAGATAAAAAACAAATAGCAGAGCTTGAAGAAGATGTAAAAACTATTGCAGAAAATATAGAAAAGTCTTTAAAAGAACAGGAAGCAGAAGAAAACAATATAGCTAATGAACAAAATAAAATAGCAGCATTGAATGATCAAATATCAAGCATAACACAAGATAATCAAAATGCTACTATAAAAATAGCAGATGCCAGAGAGAGACAATTAGAAGTTATCAATAAAATTATAACTGAAATTGATGAAAAGAAAAAAGATATTATGGGAAACAGCTTTTATCAAAATATCGGAAAGCATGAAACTGACATTGATATAGGATTCAATAATTTGCTTAATGCTATTAACACCAAAATGAAAACTATAAAAGAGTTTGAAGATGAGGGTGTGCTTTCAAATTTAAATGATATTAATTTTACATCATTATCAAGTTTTATTAGAAATTTAGGTGATAGTTTAGATACAGAAAAGAAAGATGCATTATTTTTGCAAGGTATATTTAAAGAGTATACTAAAATAAAAGACCCTTTTGTTGATTTGCTTTTTGATAAAGAGGGTACATATATGCAAAAAGAAGCAATAGATAAAGAAATTGCCGATTTAGAAAATTTAATAAAAACTAATTTAGAAAAGATAGAAGAAATTAATAATGAAATAAAAACATCTACAGAAAATATTAATAAATCCAATTCTATACTTACAACTCTTACTATAGAAAGAGCTAAATACGAAACTAACAGAAAAGCATCTGAAGATAGAAAAGAGATGATAATAAAAAGTATGCAGATTATAGAAGATGAGTTCACCACTCTTAACGAAAAGATCAATAGACTTGAAGAAGATTATAAAAAGCTTAATGAAGAATATAAACAAAACTCTATAAGCTATAAAGAATTAGAAAAGAAGAAATCAAAAACAGAAAGCGAATCAAGACATAAAGCTAATGAAATTAAAAAAGCTGAATCTGCATTATCTAATTTTGAAGTAAATCATGCTAAGCGTGTAAAAAAATTAAATGAGATAAATGAAAACATTACAAGAGTTAGTGAAAGAATAAATCAAAGTAAAGATAAAATTAATGATATATATACTCATTTCTATGAAAACTATGCTCTTAATTTGAAAGAGTTTGAGGAAAATACTCAAAATTTAATAGATGAAGATTCATTTAGAAATAAATTAAATACTATTAATGATAGAATAAAGAATTTAGGTCATATTAATGAAATGGCTTTAGATGAATATCAGGAAGCTAAAACAAGATTCGAGTTTTTAACAAAACAAAGAGATGATTTAGAGAAGTCAAAAGAAGAAATATTAAAAATCATAGTAGATGCCAATAAGAAAGCAGGTGAGGATTTCTTAAAGACATTCAATGAAATAAATAAAAAATTCTCTGAAACTTTCAAAATCTTATTCGGCGGCGGTAATGCTGGTTTAAGAATACAAAATGAAGAAGATTTATTAAATAGTCCTATAGATATATTCGCTCAGCCGCCGGGCAAAAAGATGGAGAACATAGTATCTTATTCAGGCGGTGAGCTTACCATGACAGGGCTTGCTTTAGTGTTTGCTATATTCTTGTATCGTCCTAGTCCTTTCTGTATACTTGATGAGGTTGATGCGGCACTTGATGGAGCGAACATCATAAGATACAAAAACATGGTAAAAAATCTTTCCGATAAAACTCAATTCTTAATCATTACGCATGATGAGGTAGCTGCTACTATTGCTGATGCATATTATGGTATAACTGCAGAAGAAAAAGGTGTATCAAAAATATTTACTGTAAAAGTAGATAAAGACGGCAAGGTTAATGACAGCGAAGAAAAGCTAGTAACTCAGGAATAATTTTTCAATATAAAATTATTTAGAAAATTGTTTGTATAAAATTGGGTATTTTTTATTTATAATGGAAGTATATTTTTTTACGATAATATGGGTATTTAGGATAAATGTTCATGAAATTAAAGATATCTAATTTTGCCAAGATAGAAAAAGCAGATATAAATATAGACGGTATAACTGTAATATGCGGCGATAATGATACAGGTAAAAGTACAATAGGAAAGATTTTATTTTCTATATTTAATTATGATAATTTCAAAAAAGTTCGTATAAGAAATGATTTTAGAAGAAAATTGTATCAATCTTTAATTAGATATATTTTTAAAAATGAAATAGAGCATCATTATTTTGAAATAATGGATAATATATTTAATAATGTAGACTATCTATATAATGAGATAAATAGAGATAAGTTGTATAATATATTGAAAAAAAATATTCCTGATAGAATTATTAATGATATAAGTGATGAAACAATTTATAAAGCTGTAGATGATATATTGAAAGTTATGTCTATATCTGAAGATAAATTAAAATTTCAAATAATGAGTGATTATTTTGGTAATATTTTTGAATATCAAATTAATAATTTATTCAATAAAAATGGAAACGCTGAATTAGAGTTGGAAATAAAAAATCAAAAAATGAATATAGAATTTAAAAATGATGAGTGTGTAAAATTTGAATCTGATTTTAATATTATTCATAATGCATTTTATATTGATAATCCATTTATCATAAATTATATAAATGGTGATATTGATACTGATAATTTTATTTTAGAAAAAACTATACATGATTTTGTATCCGCTGATAATAAAAATGTATTTGATTCAGTAAAGAATAAAGAGATTTTAGAAAAAGTTTATGATGTACTTAACAGTGTTATGAATGCAAAAATAATAAATAAAGATGATGATTTATATTTGCATTACAATGAAAATGATATTGAAATAAAATTGGGAAATCTTTCAGCAGGCTTAAAATCTTTTGTCATCATAAAAAGGCTTTTAGAAAATGGTTCTTTAAATGAAAAAGATGTTCTTATATTAGATGAGCCTGAAATACATCTTCACCCAAAATGGCAGCTTATTTATGCAGAGTTAATAGTTTTATTACAGAAATATTTTAATTTAACAATCACTATAACAACTCATAGTCATTATTTTTTGGAAGCTATTAATAGATTTTCAAAAAGGCATAATATATATGAAAGAGTGAATTTCTATATTACAGAATTATCTGAAAATCAATCTAATGTAATATTCAAAAATGTTAATGATAATTTAAATATAATTTATAAAAAGATGTATGAGCCTTTGGAAATTTTAAAGAATATGAGATATGAAGAAGAGATGAATAAATGACAGAAAATTCTTTAAAATATATAAAATCAGTAATATACGAAAAATTAAATGATATTGATATTGAAGATACATTAAAAAGAACTTCAAGAAGAAAAGATAATGGTATAAAAACATTTATGACAGAATCTTTAAGCATTGTTGTCAATGGTGATAAATTAAAGAATGCCTATAATAAAAAATGTTTTTGTACAAACAGATTAAAAGCCACAGATGCAATTTATAAATTTAATGATGATAAGATATATTTAATAGAATTTAAAAATGGTTCGCCTGAATTAATAAAAAAAGAAGAAGTATATCAAAAAGTTTATGATACATATATACTTTTGAAAGATTTAAATATAATAGAAAGTTTAAAATTTTCATTGGAAAATGTTTATTATATCTTGGTTTATAATAAAATTGAAGAAATAGAAAATGAAGATATTGATCAAAAAAATATTGCTGAACATATAGCAGATATGTGTGATTATACAATATTTAAAAATAAAGATTTTTTGAATATGTATATATTTGAAGGATATTTATTTAAAGAATCTTTTGCATGTACTAAAGATGATTTCAATAAATATATTGTATCTGAATTTGATAATGAAGAAATATAAACTATTATATTTTTTCATTATTGTTTTATTTTCATTTCCCGCCCTTTAGGTTTTATAATTTAATTTGAATTTTTAGTTTCATCATTCTTGATTACTTTATTTTTTTATTGTAGCACCCACCCAAGTTGTTATTAGTTTAAGAATTTGATTAACGCACGGTGAATGTATTTTATTCTATAATTATATTATTAATTAGTTTCTATTTTTAATACAGTTCAGCGTGCGTTGTAATATACTAAAATTATAAATATTAGAAATCTATTTTATCAGGATTAAGTCCAGATCCTCCAAAATATTCCATAGCATTGATAGTTTTCATATCTTCATCGTTTATAACAAAATCGAAAACTTCTGTATTTTCTTTTATGCGTGCAGATGTTACTGATTTAGGTAAAGGTAAAGTATTATTTTGTAAGCACCAACGTATGCAAAGCTGAGCAACAGATTTATTGTATTTTGAAGCTATTTCTTTTAATGTGCTGTTATTAAGCATTCTTCCTGTACCAAGAGGACTCCAAGCTTCCACTAATATATTATTATCTTTACAGTATTTGAATGTTTCTTCCTGCATAAAACCTACATGGAATTCTATTTGATTAACCATAGGTTTAATTTCTGTTTCCATTAATGATTTTAAATGATGAGGCATAAAATTAGAAACACCTATTGCTTTAATTTTACCAGTCTTATAAAGTTCTGTCATAGCTCTCCAAGTTTCTAAATTTATATTATCCCAGTCTTTAAATTGATTTTGAGCAGCAGGCCAGTGAATTAAATATAAATCAAGATAATCAAGCTGTAAATCATTAAGAGTTTTTTCAAAAGCTTTCAATGTAGTTTGATATCCTCTTTCTTTATTCCATACTTTGCTTGTAATAAATAATTCATTTCTGTTTGCATTGCTTTCTTTTATTGCTTTTCCAATACTTATTTCATTTCCATATATGGCAGCAGTATCAATATGTTTGTATCCTAAAGATATTGCATCTTTTACAGATTGTATTGCAACTTCACCGTCAGGAGTTTGCCAAGTACCGAAACCTACACAAGGAATTTTATAGCCGTTATTTAAAGTTAATGTATCACTTAAACTAGAAAAATTGTTCATATATTAAATTCTCCGAATATAAAAATTTGTTTTTGTATAATACATCAAAAGGATATTTATTTAAATAGAAAAATGTATGTTATATTGCTGATACCGCACGTTGAATAAAATTAACAATATAATACAATTTAAAATTATAATTTGAACATATAATTAAAAATTCATTAACCGTGCGTTAAATAGATTTTAAATTTAAAAATCATTTGGGCGGGCGTTAACATTTTTTTTAACAATAAAGAATATAAAATTAAGAATTGCATATAAAATAATAAAGATAGAGGGCGGGCAAATGTAAATAGGTTTTAAAGCTTTATTTTAAATCCCACCCTATATATAAAAAATTTTTTTATGTTATTTTTACTGTATTTTCCTTTTTATTTTTAATTGTTATTTTAATACCCACCAAAGTTTTATTTAAATTTGTTATGCCTATACCGCACGCTGAATAAAATAAACTATATAGAGTAATTGTTAATTGTATTTAATTTATATATAAGGATTTGCTTACCGTGCGGGAAAGTGCTGTAATTTACGGTTGACAAACTTAAAAAAGTTCAGTATATAATAATAGTAAATAAATATTGAAGGAAATTGATTTTATGAGAAATGTGGTTTGTTTGGGAGACAGTACTACTTACGGTTATATGATTAGTAGGAAGAAAGTATGGCCTTCTATTTTGAATAATAAATTTGCGGAAGATAGTAAGGAGATTAATATTATCAATAAAGGTATTAACGGAGATACTACTTCAGGAATGATTGCCAGATTCGAAAGAGATTGCTTGAATGAAAATGCTGATTTATTAATACTTATGGGCGGCGTAAATGATATTTTTATGTTTCAAAATATTGATAAAATAAAAAATAATATAAAATTGATAGTAGACATTTCTAATAAAAATAATGTTGATATAATACTTTTTACTCCTATACCATTTATAAAAGAAATATTCACTTTTTTTGAAGCTGATAATTTAGATGGATTTGAAAATACTTTAAAAGAATATGTATCTTGGATTAATGAATATACGAAAGAAAATAATATAAAAAGCATAGATGTTTATAATATGTTTATGAATAATATTTTCAAATCAAATAAATATGAAGATATATATTTTGACGGAGTTCATTTAAGTGAGAATGGACATAATGTATTTGCATTAGAGCTTTATAAAGAATTAGGAAAATATTTATGATGATTATTAATCTAATAAATCAAAATCATTGAAAATACTTAGAAGATTTGTACGTTTTTGTGAAATTTGATTACTATCAAATTCAAGATATGAATTTATTAAATTCATACAAAAATATGCTTCTATATTATTAGGGTCTTCTTCTACCGATTTTGTATAATATAATAAAGCCTCTTGGTATAGGCCTTGTTCTTCTTTTTCTTTTGCTATATTAAAATATTCTTCTGATTTATTTGCATTTTTCATAATAAAACTCTAAAAAAAATTATATAATATAATTGAATTTTTTGCAAAAATAATATATTACTACTTGTGATTTTTTTTAAGAGTTAGATTATGTCTGAAAATAATAATGAAGTAATTGAAAATAAAGAGGAAAATAAATTATTAGCTATAATATCTCTAGTTCTTCTTAGTTTTGCCCTTGGCACAAGTGAGTTTATAGTAATTGGAGTATTAACAGAAATAGCAGATAGCTTTAATATAACAGAAGTAAAAGCAGGCGGACTTGTATCCATGTTTGCTTTAGCATATTCTATATGTACGCCATTTTCAGCGGCAATAGCAGGTAAATTTAATAGATTTAATTTCATAGTATTTGCTAGTATATTATTTATAATAGCAAATTTCTTATGTTCATTAGCGAATAATTATCTTTTCTTACTTGTTTTAAGAATGATTATAGCCATAATTTCAGGGTCTTTAATATCAGTTTCCATATCATTTAGCCCTTATGTATCAACTAAAGAAAAAAGACCTATGGTTGTAGCATGGATTTATTCAGGATTCAGCATAGCATCTATATTTGGGGTTCCAATAGGCACAACATTAAGTTATTATTTTGGCTGGAGATCTTCATTTGTATTTATATCTATATTCAGTGCTGTAATGCTTATTTTGATGTTTATTACCTTACCAAGAAAGACAGTAACTCATAAGGTAAAATTACTAGGTCAGTTTGTATTATTTAAAGACAGCAGATTCATATTAAGTACATTTACAATACTTTTTGGGGCAGCTTCTTCTTATGTACTTTATACTTATTTGAAGCCTATTTTTCTTGATTATGTGCATATACCAAATAAATATATTAGTATAGCACTTCTTATATTTGGTGTTACAGTTTTATTTAGTAATTTGCTTTCTGGTAAATTGGCAGAACATAATGGAGTATATAGATTAAGATTCATATTTATGCTTCAATTCCTATGTATGATAGTTCTTCCTTTTGCATTATTGAATGCAGTAAGTTCTTCTATAGTAATACTTATAATAGGATTTTTAATGTATTTAATGAATTCACCAGTACAATTGAATATACTAGATTTCACAGAAAGGGATTATCCAGCCTGTTTAACATTGGCATCATCAAATAATTCTTTCTCATTTAATTTCGGCATAGCCTTAGGTTCATTTGTAGGAAGCTGTATATTTGATAATTTTGGTATAAGATGGGTAGGCTTAGGCGGTGCAGTTTTATCAGTATTGGCTTTTCTATGTGTGGTAATGCTTTATAATGATAATTTAAAAAAGATGAAATAATCAAAAGTAATGTATAAAATGTGTGATTTTGATTTATAGTTCTATACCGTTTCTAGGTATTGGTATATTTTATTAATATTATTAATATATTTTCATATTTTTATAATTTTTTCATTTTTCTATACAAAAAATACATATACTAGGTAGATGTAAAAATATCAAAAGTTTAAATTTATTTTATAAAATGAGATTATTTTCTAATTTTAAAATTAATAAAAAAATATTTTTTTTTAGGTAAAGATATATATTTCAGTAATAAAATTTCTATACTGTTAACATAGGATATATTGATTTTAAGGAGGAAAAAAATGGATTTAAAAACATCAAAAACAGCTGAAAATTTAAAAACTGCATTCATGGGAGAAGCTATGGCTAGGTGCAAATATATGTACTATGCTGAAAAAGCTAGAGAAGAAGGAATGGAAAATCTAGCATTAGCCTATGAAAAAGCCTCAAGAAATGAGCAGGAACATGGTAAATTATGGTTTGAAAGATACCATGGAATTTTATCGAAAGATGAAAATTTAAGAGATGCTATCGCAGGCGAAACTTATGAATCTGAAGATATGTATTTAAAATTTGCTAAAATTGCTAAAGATGAAGGATTCACAGATATAGCTATGCTTTTTGAACATGTTGCAAAAATAGAAGAAGGACATAAAAAGATGTTTGAGCAGTACCTAGATGGAAGCAGTACTAATCTTGATAAATGGCAATGTCCAAAATGCGGATATGTTCATAAAGATTCTAAGGCACCTAAAAGATGTCCTGTATGTGAACAATATAGAGTTGGCGGAATTAATTAATTTTTAATATATTTGGTTATAAAAATTAGTTATTATTTATTATTATTTTTTATGTATGGAGGTTAATTTTATGTATAGTAAAAAAGCTGAATTTTTAGCCGAATTAATAGGTTCTTTCTTTCTAATTTTATTGGGATGCGGAGTTGTTGCTTCAGTAGTAGTATGTAATAACGGAGCTCCAGTTAATATTCATATAGCTTGGGGACTTGCTGTTATGTTTGGTGCTTATGTATCAGGAAAAATAAGCGGTGCTCATTTAAATCCTGCACTTACTTTAGCATTAGCTGTTACAGGAAGATTTCCTTGGAATAAAGTATGGTATTATGTTATAGCTCAGATGATAGGATGTTTCCTTGGTGCTGCTGTAACATTTGCTGTTTATTATGCTAAATGGATAGAAGTAGATCCTACATTCGCTACTACAGCCGGAGTATTTACAACTTTCCCAGCTGTTCCAGGATTCTTACCAGGTTTTATAGATCAGGTAGTAGGAACATTTATACTTGTATTCTTAATTCTTGCAACAGGAGATGCTAATAATACACCAGCAGGTTCTAATTTAGGATACTTAATAGTTGGACTTATAATAGTTGTTATAGGTATGTCATTCGGATTTATGCATGGTTATGCTATAAACCCTGCAAGAGATTTAGGACCTAGACTTTTTGCCGTTGTTGCAGGATTTAAAAATAACGGACTTACAGATGGAACTAATGTATGGATAGTTCCTATAATAGGACCTATAGTAGGAGCTGTTTTAGGTGCTGTTTTATATGATTTCACAATAGGAAAGTCATTGGCTAAAGATAAACTTCAATAAATAGTTTATATATTATTATTTTAATTAATTATAAAGGAGTTTTAACTATGTCAAAATATGTAGTTGCAATAGATCAAGGTACAACAAGCAGCAGAGCCATAGTATTTGACTATGATCAAAATATGGTTTCTGTGGCACAAAAAGAATTTACTCAAATTTATCCTCATGATGGCTGGGTAGAACATAATGCTGCTGAAATTTGGGCTACACAATTTGGTGTTTTGCAAGAAGCTATACAAATTGCTGGAGTTAAGCCGGAAGAAATAGCAGCTATTGGTATAACTAATCAAAGAGAAACTACAGTAGTTTGGGATAAAAATACAGGAGAGCCTGTTTATAATGCTATAGTTTGGCAATGTAGAAGGACTGCTCCTATTTGTGATGAATTGAAGCAAAAAGGTCTTGATGTATATATAAGAGAAAATACAGGTTTGGTTGTAGATGCTTATTTCTCAGGTACTAAAATAAAATGGATACTTGATAATGTTCCTGGAGCAAGAGAAAAAGCTGACAAAGGCGACTTATTATTCGGTACAATAGATACTTGGTTAGTATGGAAGCTTACAGGCGGTAAAGTTCATGTTACAGACTATACTAATGCTTCAAGAACTATGATATATAATATCAAAGAATTAAAATGGGACGAAAACATTTTAAGAGAATTAAATATACCTAAAAGCATGCTTCCAGAGGTAAAAGATTCTTCTTGTGTTTATGGATATGCTAATATTAATGGTGTAGAAGTTCCTATAGCAGGTATAGCTGGAGACCAACAGTCAGCATTATTCGGACAGGCTGGATTCAATAAAGGCGATACTAAAAATACTTATGGTACAGGTAGTTTTATATTAATGAACATTGGAGAAAACTTCATTTTAAGTAAAAACGGATTAATTACTACTATAGGTATTGGATATAAAGGAAAGATTGAATATGCTTTGGAAGGTTCTGTATTTATAGCTGGTGCTGTTATACAATGGATACGTGATGAATTAAGACTTCTTCATGATGCTAAAGATACAGAATATTTTGCTACAAAAGTAAAAGATACTAATGGTGTTTATTTAGTACCTGCATTTGTAGGACTTGGTGCTCCTTATTGGGATATGTATGCAAGAGGCTGTTTAGTTGGTATTACTAGAGGCGTTAATAGAAGCCATATAATAAGAGCAGCTGAAGAAGCTATAGCTTATCAAAGTAAAGATGTTATTGATGCTATGGTTGCTGACAGCGGTGTTAAACTTGCTTCATTAAAAGTTGACGGCGGAGCTTGCAGAGATAATTTCTTAATGCAGTTCCAATCTGATATTATTAATACTAAAGTTTTACGTCCTCAAATAACAGAAACTACCGCTTTAGGTGCCGCTTATTTAGCTGGTCTTGCTGTTGGATTCTGGAAAGATAAAGATGAAATTTCTAACAGGTGGAAATTGGAAAGAGAATTTACACCTTCACTTTCTGAAGAAGAGAGTAATAAAAAATATATGGGCTGGAAAAAAGCTGTTGAGAGATCAAGAGGCTGGGCTTTATAATTTTTTCTGAATATTAATGGTTTGCATATTAATACTTATAAAACTAGGTATTAATATGCAAATATAAAAATAAAATAGCTATTACATTTTTTGATGCTTATACTTCAAATGCTTTTTGATTTATAGAATAGTATTACATCTAATATATAAGGATTATGATATGTATGATATATTGATAATAGGTGCTGGTGTATCTGGTGCTTCTTCAGCAAGAGAATTAGCCAGATATAAAGCCAATATATGCGTTGTTGAAAGAGGGGAGGACGTATGTGTTGGTACTTCAAAATCTAACAGCGGTATAGTGCATGCGGGTTTTGATGCGGCAAATGGTTCTCTTATGGCTAAATTAAATGTTTTAGGCAATAAGATGATGACAAAAATAGCAAAAGATCTTGATGTGCCTTTCAAACAGAATGGTTCTTTGGTAGTATGCACTAATGAAGAAGATATGCCTAATTTACAGGCTATATATGATAGAGGAATAAAAAACGGAGTAGAAGGACTTCAAATATTAAACAGAGAAGAAGTTCATAAGAAAGAACCAAATTTAAATGATAATGTATGTGCGGCTTTGTATGCTCCTACTGGAGGTATAGTTGATCCTTTTATTTTGAATATTGCTTATGCTGAGAATGCTTATGCTAATGGAGTGGAGTTTAAATTTAATACTGAAGTTATAAATATAAGAAAACTTGATGACGGAACTTTTGAAGCTGAAACTAATAACGGAACTATAAAGACAAAATATATTGTAAATGCTGCTGGAGTTTATGCAGATAAATTCCATAATATGATGAGTGCAAATAAAATACATATAACTCCTAGAAGGGGAGATTATATTTTACTTGATAAGGAAGTTGATAATCTAGTAACTTCAACAATATTTGCTTTGCCTACAAAATTAGGAAAAGGTATTTTAGTTACTCCTACAGCTCATGGTAATATAATGCTTGGACCTACTGCTATTGATATAGAAGATAAAGAGGGCTTAAATACAACTGCTGACGGACTTGCTCAGATTATAGAGAAATCCAAAATGACAGTGAAAAATATTCCTTATAATAAAGTTATTACTTCATTCTGCGGACTTCGTCCTCATGAAGATAATCATGAATTCATTATAAAAGAACTTGAGGATTGCGAAGGATTTTTTGACTGTGCTGGAATAGAATCTCCTGGACTTGTTTCTTCTCCTGCTGTTGGTCTTATGGTTGCTGATATAGTAAGTAAAAAAGCTAATTTAGAAAAGAAAGAAAACTTTATAGAAAAAAGAAAAGGAATAACACATTTTAATGCTCTTTCTAATGATGAGAAAAATGATCTTATAAAAGAAAATCCTTTATACGGACATATAATTTGCAGATGTGAAAAGGTAACTGAAGGCGAGATAGTAGAGGCTATACAAAGACCTATAGGTGCTAAATCTCTTGACGGAGTAAAAAGGAGAGTGAGAGCAGGACTTGGAAGATGTCAGGGAGGATTCTGTTCTCCTAAGATAATAGAGATATTAGCTAGAGAACTTAATGTTTCACCTATAACTATTACAAAATGCGGCAAAGGTTCAGAAATAGTTATTGGTTATGACAAGGAAACTTTTTAATAATTAGTATTTTGTATAATATATTTTTATATAAAAATATATAGTCTTGCAGTTTCGCCGCGAGGCGTACTTCGTATGGTTCTTGGCGAAGTAACGGGAAAAAGAACAGCAAAAAATTAATAAACTTAAAAATTTTTTGTATATAAAAAATAAATGGAGTAAAAATGGAATCTTATGATGTTGTTGTTATAGGCGGAGGACCTGCCGGACTTGCCGCTGCCATTTCTGCTAAAGAAAATGGAATAGATAATTTACTTATGTTGGAAAGAGATGCCGTACTTGGAGGCATACTCAATCAATGCATACATAATGGTTTTGGACTTCATAGATTTGGAGAGGAGCTTACAGGGCCTGAATATGCTTATAGATTCATAGAAAAAGTTTATGATTTAAATATCAATTATAAGCTTAATACTATGGTTTTGGATATTGTACTCAATAATGATAAAACTAAAAAAATTATTTATATAAATAAAGAAGAAGGTTTAGTTGAGATCAATGCCAAAGCTGTAATTTTAGCTATGGGCTGTCGTGAGCGTTCAAGAGGAGCTTTGAATATACCGGGATTCAGACCTGCTGGAATATTTTCTGCCGGTGCTGCTCAGCATTTAGTTAATATCGAAGGATATATGCCTGGTAAAGAAGTTGTTATACTTGGTTCTGGTGATATAGGACTTATTATGGCTAGGAGAATGACTTTTGAAGGTGCTAAAGTTAAAGTAGTAGCTGAGATACTTCCTTTCTCCGGAGGTCTTAAAAGAAATATAGTTCAATGTTTGGACGATTTCGGAATACCTCTTAAACTTAGTCATACAGTTGTTGATATTAAAGGAAAGGACAGGCTTGAAGGTGTTACAATAGCTAAAGTTGATGAGAATATGAAGCCTATTAAAGGAACTGAAGAATATTATTCTTGCGATACTTTGCTTTTATCTGTTGGTCTTATTCCTGAAAATGAGCTTTCAAAAGAGATTGGTGTTGAGATTAATCCTATTACTTCAGGTGCTATAGTTAATGAAAGTTTAGAAACTAGTATTGATGGAGTATTCTCATGTGGTAATGTACTTCATGTTCATGACTTAGTAGACTTCGTATCTGAAGAAGCTGAAACTGCAGGAAAGAGTGCCGCTTCTTATGTTCTTAAAAACAAAAGAAGAAATGACAGCAACTCTATTTCTTTGAAAGGTTCTAATGGTGTTAGATATACTGTTCCTTCTATGATTAATACTGAAAATGTAGATGATCATGTTATGGTGAGATTCAGAGTAGGTAATATATTTAAAAACAAATTTTTGAATGTTTATTTTGATGGTGAGAGAGTGATACATAAAAAGCATTTGATATTTGCTCCTGGTGAAATGGAAACTGTGAAGCTTGATAAATCTATGCTTTCAAAAGAAGGTTTAAAAAGTATTGAGTTTAAGATAGAAGATAATTAATATAATTATTATATTAATAATGTTTTATTGAGGATTTATTCATTATGGAAAAAAAAGAATTAACTTGTATATGTTGTCCTATGGGCTGTGCTTTATCTGTGGAGTTAGAAGGAACTAATGTTTTAAGTGTAAGCGGAAATACTTGCAAGAGAGGCGACACTTATGCCAGAGATGAAGTTGTACGTCCTGTAAGAATGGTTACTTCTATAGTTAAAGTAAAAAACGGAAAATTAAAAATGCTTCCAGTGAAAACTAAAGAGCCTATAGACAAATCAAAAATCAATGAATGTTTAGAGGCTTTAAAAACTGTAGAGGTTCAAGCTCCTATTCGTATTGGAGATGTTGTTCTTCATAATGTTGTAGGTGTTGATATAGTGGCTGCTAGAAATATAGAAGCTATTTAATTATTTATATACATTATAATACTTTATAGTGCTGTAAATACACTATAAAGTATTATTTATTTTTTAACTATTTTTATATGGTTCATCAGCTTTCTGTATTAGATTATACATCTTTTCTCTTATAATTGCTGTTCTTCTTTTTTGCCACATTATATATATGGCTATTATATAGCATACTGTAGATATTATCATCATAAATAAAAATCCAAAGAAATATGAAAAATGAGAAGCCAAATATCCAACAGCAAAAGGCATTATTAAAGCTGCAACACCAGTCAAAGCTTCATTAACTGCAACATTATTAGGCCCGTTTTCCTGATCTGCCAATGCATAATAAAGTCCGAAGAAATATCCGAATCCGCTTACGAATCCCAAAAACATAAATGCTATTAAAAATATCCAGAAATTTTTAGTGAGAAGTATCAATGTTAAAGCAGCCGGTGTTAATAATCCAACTATAGTAAATACTCTTTTCTTCTCTAAGAATCTTAAATAAAAAGCACTAATCAATGACCCTAATGACATAAATGCTGATAAGCTTCCAACCAATATTGCGGCAGTAGTTTCAGAGAGTCCTGATTCTTTTATTCCGTAATCCAAGAACATGAATCTTAAAGTATGAAGCACTTCAGCACCAACGAATATTATAAGCCAGCCAACATATACTTTATATCTTGGGGCTCTCATAAAAGGTTCTTCCCATTTATGGTGTTTAGGTTTGAAGTGTAAGTGTCTTGACATATAGAAAAAACTGAATATAAGTAAGCTCATCAATATAACTATCATAAAACCTATATTAGGATTTAATTTATATATGAAGCCTGTAATAGTAGGGCCTACAGCGAGTCCTAAAGTCCAGGAGAATATAAATAGTCCGCTGCTTATTCTTATAGGCAAGTCTTTTGAAACTGAATCCAATAATGATTGAAAGCATACAAAGAATATAGTAACGCTTGCTCCAAACAAGAATGAGTACAAAAGAAACATTTCTTTAGGCAAATATATTAAGCATAAAATAGATATTACTATTTGTGAACATGCTTCGGTATATAATAGTTTTGGGTATATTCTTTTTGGTATTTTAAATTTAGAGAATATACTTGCACTTACCATCATTCCTGTACCATAGGAAACGCCTATTAATGATATAAAGAATGGTGTTGCCATTGCTTTTGATGCATTTATAACTAAAACTGTACTAAATATACTAGAGCATAAATAAATTAAAAATGGCATTGAATATACTAATATAATCATATACTACCCTTAATAAAATATTATTCATAAATTCATAGTTTAATAAATATATACACAAATTTAAGTTTACAATTGGGAAAATAATATATATCTTTTAAAAAAATTGATATAGTTATTTTTTACTTTTTTATGTTATTGTTATATTTCTATTGTACTGCTATTAGTATTTTGAACAAATCTTCTATTTTTATTTATATAATAAGTACTAATCAATATCTCAGTTTTTTCAAACGCACGGTAAGTGAAGCCTTATATTTAATTTAAATACAATTAATAATTATTTTTTATAGTTAATTTTATTCACCGTGCGGTATAGGCATAATAAATTTAAAAATAACTTGGGTGGGTGTTAAAATGACAGTATGAAATTAAAAAGAAAATGAAGTAAGAGCAACTGCAAAACATTTAAAAGATATAGGGTGGGATTTAGAATAAAGCTTTAAAATTTAATTACATTTGCCCGCCCTTTATCTTTATTGCTTTTATTTTAAATTTTAGATTTTGTATTTTTTATTGTTTAAAAAGAAAAGTTCACGCCCTCCCAAGCGATTTTTAAATTTAAAATCTGTTTAACGCACGGTTAATGAAATTTAGTTATATGATTATATTATAATTTTAAATTTTATTATATTGTTAATTTTATTTACCGTGCGGTATAGGCATAATAAATTTAAAAATAACTTGGGTGGGTGTAAAAATGAGAGTTTAAAATTAAAAAGAAAATAAAGTAAAAACAACATAGATAAATTTAAAGGAAATAGGGTGGGATTTAAAATAGAGCTTTAAAGTTTAATTACATTTGCCCGCCCTATATCTTTATTGCTTTTATTTGCAATTTTTACTTTTATCTTTTTTATTGTTTAAAAAGAAATGTTAACGCCCGCCCAAATGATTTTTAAATTTAAAATCTATTTAACGCACGTTTAATGAATTTTAATTATGTGATTAAATTATAATTAAAAAGATTGTTATATTGCTAATTTTATTCACCGTGCGGTATAAGCATAACAAATTTAAATAAACTGTGTTGTCAAAATTGCAGTTTAAAATTTAATTTTTTTATTATTTAAAGTTAAAAAAGAAAGAAAAGTTTTATCATAGCTTTATACAAGTTAATATAAAAAAATCCTTGACAATTAATGTTATATAGTTTATGATAAGTATATCATACTGGATAGTGATTGTTTTACCGCAATTTTTTAAGACAAGCTAAACCTATTTATATAAAGACGAAATTCGGAAGTATTGTATATTTTGTTTTTATATAAATAGGTTTTTTTATTTTAGGAGAAGTCCTTATGAAAATAGGAAAGATACTTAATAATAATTTCGTTGTTATTTTTGAAGAAGGCAAAACAGAAAAAATTGTTATGGGCAGAGGTATAGCCTTTGGGAAAAAAGTAGTCGATATAATAGATGACGGAAAAATTGATAAAACTTTTCTATTGGAAAATTCAGATAATAACAGCAAACTTCAGCAATTATTAAAAGATATACCGGCAGAATATTTAAATACCACAGAAAAAATTATTACGTATGCTAAAACTAAAGCAGAAAGAAGTTTAAATGATTTTTTATATATCACTTTAATGGATCATATATATATATGGAAATAGTTAGAACTAAAGAAAATGTCAATATAAAAAATATGATGCTTTGGGATATAAAAAAATTCTATAAAGATGAATACAATATAGGTTTGAAAGCTTTAGATATTATAGAAGAAGATTTCAATATAAGACTTTCAGATTATGAGGCAGGATTTATAGCACTTCATATAGTTAATGCTCAAACTAATGATGATTACGGATGCATAAAAGAAATGGGAGAGATTACAAAGCTTATACAAAAAATAGTTATGATAGTAGAAAGACATTTTAATATAAAGTTCAATGAAGAATCTTTGTATTATAATAGATTTATAACTCATTTAAAATTTTTTGCTTTGAGATTGTTTCAAAAAAATATTTATAATGATAAAGAAGATGAAGATTTGCTTTCAGTAGTGAAGATGAAATATAAAGAAGCTTATGAATGCACTTTAAAAATAGCAGAATATATTTTACTTTCTTATTCGTATGATATAAGCGATGAGGAGAAATTATATTTAACTATACATATAGAGAAGGCAAAGAGGAGAGAATAAAATTATTTGTTTTTTATTAATAGAAAATATTTATAGGATTTAATATATATTTGGATGGTGACATTAAGTTGGCCAAACCTTCATTATTATAAAAATTTATTATATTGGAGGATAAGCTGATGGGAAAATACGAATCATTGGCAAAAGAAATCATTAAAAATGTAGGAGGAAAAGAAAATATTAATTCTCTTACTCACTGTATCACAAGATTAAGATTCAAGTTAAAAGATGAAAGTAAAGCAAATGATGAAATCTTAAAAAATATGTCAGGCGTTGTTACAGTGATGAAAAGCGGCGGACAGTATCAGGTAGTTATAGGAAATCATGTGGCAGAAGTTTATGCCGATGTATGTACTATTGCCGGACTAGAAAGTAAAAGTTCAAGTAATGAAGAAGAAGAAAAGGCTAAAGGAAATTTATTTAATAGGGCTATAGATATAGTGTCTGGAATATTTCAGCCTATATTGGGAGTTATGTCTGCATGCGGAATGCTTAAAGGATTCAATGCTTTATTTCTTGCCTTGGGCTTATATAAAGATAATTCAGGAGTTTCAATACTTTTAAATGGAATAGGCGATGCATTATTTATGTTTCTTCCTTTATTTTTAGGTTTTACTTCAGCTAAGAAATTTAATTTAAAACCTATGTTGGGTTTAGCAATTGGTGCTGCTATGTGTTATCCTGCTTTACAGTTAAGCACATTATCAAATAATGCTGAACCTTTATATACATTGTTTAAGGGTACAATTTTTGCTTCTGATGTTTATATAAATATTTTAGGAATACCTATAATATCAATGGATTATACATCAACAGTAATACCTGTTATATTTATAGTTTATTTTGCTTCTAAATGTGAAAAATTCTTTAATAAGATAATACCAGATTTAGTAAAATTCTTTATAGTACCTATGCTTGTACTTTTAGTTTCATTGCCTATAGGATTTTTAATTATAGGGCCTATAACAATGTTCGGCTCTATGATTATTTCTCAAACTGTATTTGCAATTAGAGGATTTAGTCCATTAATAGCAGGTATAATAGTTGGAGGCACTTGGCAGATACTTGTAATATTCGGTATGCATTGGGGATTCATACCTGTGTATATTAATAATATGGTAACATTAGGCTATGATAATATAATGATGCCTTTCTTTGGCTGTACTTTTGCAACTGCCGGAGTTTTACTTGCTATATTTGTAAAAACTAAAGATAAGAAGTTGAAAGAAATGGCATTACCTAACTTTATATCAAGTATATTCGGAGTTACTGAACCAGCAATTTATGGTATTACACTTCCTATGAAAAAGCCTTTTATAATAAGCTGTATTGTTGGAGCTTTAGTTGGAGGATTTTATGGTCATTTAAATTTAAGAGAATTTATTATTGGAGGACTTGGAATATTTGAATTTACTGCAATGATTAATCCAGACGGTACAAGCGGCAATATAATAGTTGCAGTATCAGGTGCAGTTCTAGCTATATTATTAGGATTTGTAATAACTTTCTTTACTTATAAAGATAAAGAAAAAAATATAGCAAATACAGAAGTTACAGAAAACAAAGAAAATGTAAATGATAAAAATAAATCTTCTTTGCTTAATAAAGAAATAATATCTAGTCCTTTTAAAGGAAAATTATTAAAATTAAAAGATTCAAAAGATGAGGCTTTCGGATCTGAAAGTTTAGGCAAAGGTGCTTTAATAATACCAGAAGAAGGAAAAGCAGTATCACCTATAAATGGAACTGTTACTACTGTTACTCCAACACTTCATGCTATAGGTTTAACATCTGACAGCGGAATAGAAATATTGATACATATAGGAATCAATACTGTGGAATTAGAAGGCAAGTATTTTAAAAGCGATTTAAAAGAAGGAGATAAAGTTTCTATTGGGGATACTTTACTAGAATTTGATATTGATTCTATTGTAAAAGAAGGCTATTTAATAGAAAGCCCTGTTATAGTAGTAAATACTGATGAATATTTAGATGTATTAGAAACAGAAAGCGATGTTAATATAAATTATAAAGATTCAATATTAACAGTGATAAAATAATTATTTAAAAAATAAATTTAAATAATATAGGAGGTAGAAAATATGGCTTTTCCTAAAAACTTTTTATGGGGCGGTGCCACTGCTGCCAATCAATGCGAAGGCGGTTTTGATAAAGACGGCAGAGGACTAGCTAATGTTGATGTTTGTCCAAGCGGTGAAGATAGATTGAAAGTGATATCAGGCAAAATGAAAATGTTTGATTTTGATGATAAGCATTATTATCCTGCAAAACTTGGCATTGATATGTATAATCATTATAAAGAAGATATTAAACTTTTTGGAGAGATGGGTTTTAAAGTTTATCGTTTATCCATTGCTTGGAGCAGAATATTTCCGAATGGTGATGAGAAAACACCTAATGAAAAAGGTTTATTATTCTATGAAAATATTTTTAAAGAATGCCATAAATATGGAATAGAGCCTTTAGTTACTATTACGCATTTTGACTGTCCTATGCATTTAATAAAAGAATACGGCGGTTGGAGAAACAGAAAATTAATTGACTTTTATGAAAATCTTTGCATAACTTTATTTAATAGATATAAAGGTCTTGTAAAATATTGGATAACTTTCAATGAAATAAATATGATACTTCATCTTCCTTTTATGGGAGCAGGACTTTATTTTGAAGATGGAGAAGATGAAAACAAAATAAAATATCAGGCTGCACATAATGAATTAGTTGCTAGTGCATTAGCTACAAAAATAGCTCATGAAGTTGATCATAATAATAAAGTAGGCTGTATGTTTGCTGCTGGAAGTACATATCCTTTTAACTGCAAGCCGGAAAATATTTGGGAAGCATTATGCCGAGATAGAGAAGAATACTTTTTTGTAGATGTTCAGGCACAGGGAAAATATCCTAATTATGCTTTGAAAATGCTTGAAAGAAATAATTGTATGCCGGAAATATGGGAAGGAGATTTAAAACTATTAGAGAAAAATACTGTGGATTTTGTTTCTTTCTCTTATTACAATACTAATTGTATAAATGTTGATGAACAAGTAGAAGTTACTTCAGGCAATTTATTTGCTTCAGTGAAAAATCCTTATCTTAAATATACAGATTGGGGTTGGTCTATAGATCCTCTTGGACTTCGTATAACTTTGAATGAAGTTTATGATAGATATAGAAAGCCTTTATTTATAGTAGAAAATGGAATAGGAGCCATTGATACTATAAATGAAAATGGTGAGATTATAGATGATTATAGAATAAACTTTCACAGAGATCATATAAAAGCAATGAAAGATGCTATTGAAATAGACGGTGTTGATTTGATGGGCTATACTACTTGGGGCTGTATTGATTTGGTTTCTGCTAGTTCCGGAGAAATGAAAAAGAGATACGGTTTTATTTATGTAGACTTAGACAATGAAGGCAAAGGAAGTTTAAAGCGAACAAAGAAAAAGTCTTTTGATTGGTATAAAAAAGTTATAGCCTCTAATGGTGAGGACTTATACTGATTATTATTTATGGGGTGGAAAATTAAGCGATAAACGAGCAGCTGATAACTGCCGAAGGAAGTTGTCGGCTATTTAGAATTCATAAATAAAAAAATCGAGTGCCTATCAGCTTTAGCTGATAGGGATATTAAAACGAGATTTTTTTATATATAAATAATAAGTTTATCGCTAGCAATAATAATGAGGACTTATACTTATTATTATATATGGTGTGGAAAATTCAGCGATAAACGAGCAGCTGATAACTGCCGAAGGAAGTTGTCAGCTAGTTAGAATTCATAAATAAAAAAATCGAGTGCCTATCAGCTTTAGCTGATAGGGATATTAAAACGAGATTTTTTTATATATAAATAATAAGTTTATCGCTAGCAATAATAATGAGGACTTATACTTATTATTATATATGGTGTGGAAAATTCAGCGATAAACGAGCAGCTGATAACTGCCGAAGGAAGTTGTCAGCTAGTTAGAATTCATAAATAAAAAAATCGAGTGCCTATCAGCTTTAGCTGATAGGGATATTAAAACGAGATTTTTTTATATATAAATAATAAGTTTATCGCTAGCAATAATAAGAAAAATCTTTAATTAAATAATATATGTTCCATAAAAACGGTATTGGTAATTTATTTTATCAATACCTTTTTTATAATATCTAAACTCTAATGGAAATTATTTATTTTTTATTATTAAACTTACATTACATTTGCCCGCCCTCTATCTTTATTGTATTCATCTGCAATTTTTAATTTAATTTTTTTTATTGTTTAAAAAGAAATGTTCACGCCCGCCCAAATGATTTTGAGATTTAAAATCTATTTAACGCACGGTTAATTAAATTTAATTATATGATTATATTATAATTAAAGATTGTGTTATATTGTTAATTTTATTCAGCGTGCGGTATAAGCATCATAAATTTAAAAATAACTAGGGTGGGTGGTTAAAATATCAGTATGAAATTAAAAGGAAAATATAGTAAAAGCAACTGAAAACATTTAAAAGATATAGGGTGGGATTTAGAATAAAGCTAAAAAACAAATAAAGCCTATAGAATATAATTAAAATATAATTCCATAGGCTTTAATTTATCAACAATCTTATTTCTGTAAATGTCTTATTTTTTTATACTTTTGTTTCCAACTTCTTTGCTGTTCATTAATGCTTCTTCTGCTTTCATCATACCAGCAGTTTTATCTGTTTTATTTAAGCTGGCATTATCTACTTCAGAAACTTCGCTTTTAGTAGCAGCATTGATTTCAGCTTCTATAGCAGCTCTCATATCACCGAACTCATTATTAACTTGCTCACCGCTTTCATCATTAGCAGAAGGTCTTCTAATAACTTGAGCTTTATCAACTAAAGAAGATTGGAACATCTTTGTTGCTTCATCTTCGCTTTGAGCTTGTCTAACTTGAGAAACAGCAGCAGCTTCTGAAGCCATTAAATCACCGCTTGAATGTACTATCATAACATCTTCAGGACGTACAGTAATAAGTCCGTTTTCTGTTCTAACAGCAAGTGCCACTCCAGTATCATTTTCCATAACCATTTCAACAGGGCCTAAGAATCTGTTTCCAGCTTCGTCCATAACTTCAACACTCTTTCCAAGCATAGAATATCCTGTTTGGCTTGAGTAGAAAGTTTTCATAGAATCAAGATTTTTATTAACTTCTGTCATCTGTTCAACTGATGAGAATTGTGCTAATTGTGCAATCATATCTCTGTTGTCCATTGGTGACAAAGGATCCTGATGGCTCATTTGTACAGTAAGTAATTTCAAGAAGGCATCTTTACCCAAAGAATTTTGAGTAGGATCTCTCTGGAAATTATGCTGTAAATTGAAAGCACCAACTTCCTGTTTTAAGATTTTTATTTCTTTATCTGACATTTTTAATGCATCTGCTGAAATCATTTATTTATCTCCTTAAAGTTGTTTTCTCTGCTGCTTCGAGAATTACTTATATAAGTAAATTTAATTTTCTTTCTGGTACTATGTAGGTTTTTATATCTGCTTTTACTTCTTCAACATTGTTATCATTTTCAAAAGCAAGTCTGTTTCCTGCATTTTCTAATTCTTCACCAAATCCGCCGTCATTAGTCATATCTTGTCTAAGCATTACATCAAAGCCTTCTATGTTAATACCTATTTCATTTAATGAAGATATTACAGTATCTAAATTCTTAGTAAATATATCTTTAACATCGGCATTATCTACAAATATCTTTCCAATTAAATTATCTCCGTCCATACTTATTTTTAATCTTACTTTTCCTAAGTATTCAGGATTAAGACTCATTAATACTTCGCTTTTACCATTGCTTACAGCTACTTGTGCTTTTTCTACAAGCTTACCCATTAAGTCTTGGAATTTTATCATATTATCTGTAAGATTAGTGCTGTTATGAGTTTTTGATACATTGTTATTATAATGATTGTATCCTTTCAAATTAGCACCTTCAGCAGAATCTTTCATATTGATAATTGTTAATTCTGCACCTTTGTCATCTGATATTGTATTGTTTACAGCATTGTTATTATTGTTGTTTTTTACATCTGTATCTTTATCAGCATATTTGTTTTCAACATTATTCATATCAATATTAGCATCTGCCATAATTGTATTATCAGTTTGTACAGCAGTTTCTTCAACATTGATATCTTTTGTTTCTATATTTTTTTCATTGTCTTTATTAGAAACTATTTTTATTTCTTTATTATCTACAGAATCAGTTTCTTTAACTTCAACATCATCTTTAATATCTTCAATAGAAACTTCTTTTTCTTCTTCGATGTTATTGTCACCATCTATCATAGCTTTTAAAGTTTCTAATGATTCTATTAAATCTTCTAATTCTTTTTTATCTTCTTCATCTAATTCATCTAAATTCAAAGATTCTATTTGTTTTTTAATTTTTTCTATTTCTTCAGAATTTTTAGTATTTTCTTTTTTATCTGTTCTAGTTACTGAAGCTTCTTTATTATTCAATTCTTTTACTTCAGATGTTTTTTCATTATTAGCAGAAGCATTTTGTAAAACAAGTTTAGCTTTTTCTTTTGTTAAAGCTAATTTTTCTTCGTTATTACCATTTAATTTATCAGATTTTTCTTCTGCCTTTTTTTCATCATTCTCGGAAGCAACTTTAGTTTCATCTTTTACAGCTTTTTCTTCTTCTTCTGAATCATTAACAGCGTTTTTTTCTTCAGCATTATTTGAATTACTATCAGTCTTTTTTACTTCATTTTCTTTTGATGATAATTTTTCTTCTATTGTAGAATTAGAAGCATCATATTCATTATAATCATCATAATTGTTGTACTCGTTGTAATTAGTTTCTATTTGATTATTATTATCTGAAGAGGTATGTCTTTCTATTTTGTTTGAAACACTTGAAGGAGCTGAATAAATTTCTTCAGATTGTGTTTTATTTAACATATTAGCGAAAGAATCATCATAACTATAATTGTTTAAGTTGTAAGCATTATTGTTAGATGAAACATTAGTATCAACAAAAGATAATAAATTACCTAATCCATTTACCATAATTTACTTCCTAATTTTATTTATTACTATTATGTTAATTTTCGGAAGGATAAAAAATTCCTTTATAAAAAATATATCCTATTTTTATAAATTCTATTAAAAAATATTGTATTTTTATATAGATGTGTTTTCTATGATATTGTTAATAATGATATTAATTTTTACAGAATATGTTGTTTATATAACAAATTAAATACTAAATATGCTTATGATAATTTTTAAATAAAAATTCAGAATCAAAAAATGTATGTATAAAAAGCAGCTAAAAACTGGAACCATATAAAAACATATATGTACTTTTTATATTGAATAAGTATAGTATTGCATATATTTTATATAATACTGTTTTTTATAAAATAAAAGGAATATATATTTTGCAATACATATTCCTTTTGTATTTATCAAATTATTTATTATTGTCATCAGTTTTCAATACACTTATGAATGCATCTTGTGGTATTTCTACGCTTCCAATGGCTTTCATTCTTTTTTTACCTTCTTTCTGCTTCTCTAATAATTTTCTTTTTCTTGTGATATCACCGCCGTAACATTTAGCTGTAACATTCTTCCTTAATGCACTAATATTTTCACGGGCTATGATACGTCCGCCTATTGCAGCCTGTAAAGGTATTTGGAACATATGTTTTGGAATAAGATATTTTAATTTTTCTATTATTTGTCTTCCTCTAGTTTCTGCATTACTTCTATGTGCCATAAATGATAAAGCATCTACAACTTCGCCATGTACGAGTATATCTATTTTTTCTATTTGGCTTTCTCTGAAATCTGAAAAGTCATAGTCGAATGAAGCATATCCTCTTGAAATGGATTTTAATTTATCATAGAAATCATATACTACTTCAATCAAAGGCAAATCAAATTTGATTTCGGCTCTTTTATCATCTAGATAATTTAAAGAAGTTTGTGTTCCTCTTCTGTCAATACAAAGTGAAATGATGTTTCCTAAATAGTCAGTAGGTACAATTATCAAAGCATTAATAAAAGGTTCATAACATTTTTCTATATACTGAGCAGTAGGGAAGTCTGCCGGGTTATCAATTATTTTTTCTTCGCCGTTTGTGAGTTTTAATTTTACTTCTACTGAAGGGCTTGTTATTACAAGGTTAAGATTGAATTCTCTTTCAAGTCTTTCCTGTACAATTTCCAAATGCAAAAGTCCCAAGAATCCGCATCTGTAACCAAAACCTAATGCTATAGAGCGTTCTGGTTCATAAACTAAAGAAGCATCATTAAGTTTTAATTTTTCTAATGCCTTTTGTAAATTAGTGTAATCTTCATCTTCGGCAGGGAAAATACCAGCAAATACCATTGGAAGAACTTCTTTATAACCTATTAAAGGTTCATCAGAAGGATCATCTTCAAGTGTAATAGTATCGCCTATTTTTATATCAGATATATTTTTAATACCAGCTATGATATATCCTACCTCACCGCTTTTTAATTCATTTGCAGATTTAAGCCCAAGTAAAAGAGTTCCGCATTCTTCGACTTCGTACTCTGCCTTTGTTTCCATTAAAAGTAATTTATCATTTTTCTTTATAGATCCGTCAAATATTCTCACTATCATAACAGCACCGCGGAAAGGATCATAGTAAGAGTCAAATATTAAAGCTCTTGTTTTTTTGTTTGTATTATCTTTTGGGGCAGGTATCATTTTTACAACTGCTTCTAATATTTCATCTATACCTATGTCGTTTTTAGCACTGGCAAGTACTACATCATCTTTATTTACCCCAAATTCTTTTTCCATTTGTTCTTTACAAAGTTCTATATTTGCAGCAGGTAAGTCTATTTTATTTATAACAGGTACAATTTCCAAATTATTCTCAAAAGCTAAATAAAAGTTAGAAATAGTTTGAGCTTCTACTCCTTGAGCGGCATCAACCACAAGTATAGCTCCTTCACATGCAGCAAGAGAACGTGATACTTCATAATTAAAGTCAACGTGTCCAGGAGTGTCTATTAAGTTAAGAGTATAAACTTCTCCATCTTTAGCTTTATATGTTAATTTTACAGCCTGACTTTTAATAGTAATTCCTCTTTCCCTTTCTATATCCATAGAATCTAATATTTGATCTTTCATTTCTCTGCTTGATACAGCTTTGGTATGTTCTATAATTCTGTCGGCTAAAGTACTTTTTCCATGGTCAACATGTGCTATGATACAAAAATTTCTAATTTTTTCAGAGTATGACATTGATAAAAATATATCCTTATATAAAAAATTTAAAAATTAATTGATAATAAAATCATATTTAAATATTGATGATATATTATAATATAGTGAGTGTGTTTTTGCAAATAGCTTATCAATAAAAATATTTTATAGTAAAGTATAAAATATTGACTTTTTTAATAATATATATATGATATAACTAATATTCACTTAATTCATGATTTTTAGTACTTATTTTAGAAGAAAATGAAATTATTACACCTAATAACTATATTAATAATATTACTGTTCATAGCCTGTAAAAGTTCATATAATGATGATTCTGAAAAATCGGAAGAAATAAAATATACTGAAACAAATACAATACTAACAAATAATCAAATAAAAGTCGGCATTTATGTTTATGATTATCCTTTTAGTTATTTAAGTAATAATACTATTAATGGATTCGATTATGATTTAATAAGTGAAGTAGCAAGACTGTCTGACTTAACAATAAAATTTATGCCTATGCAGTTTGAGAATCTTATTCCTTTATTACAGGAAAATCAAATAGATGCGGCAATAGCAGGAATGACAATTACTGAAGATAGGAAAAAAGTAATTGATTTCTCAGAAAAATATTATACTTCAACACAAGCAATATTAATAAAAAAAAGCAGCAATTTAAAAACATTTAATGACCTTAAAGGGAAAACCCTTGGAGTTATAAGAGGCACTATTTCAGATACAATTATTTCAACTAATAAGGATATTATAGTAAAAAGATTTGATAATTGCGGCAGTGCTTTGCTTTCATTAAAAGTTGATAAATTAGATGCCACTATGTTTGATAAAGTTACCTGCGATTATTATCTTAAATATGATGATAATATTAGACTGTTAGATGGTCTTGATTATCCTCAAGAAGATTATGGTATAGCTGTTTCAAAGGGAAATTATGCTTTACTGAATACAATTAATGAGTCATTAAATCAGATTATGACTAATGGTTTTTATGATGGTCTTCTTAGCAAATATTTTGATACAAATTTATTTTAATTTTATTCTAAAATAATTGCTTGCTTTTTTTTAGATATTTATTATTATTTTTTATATATATTAAAAGTAAGATATGCATTTTTACACAGATGAAAAAAATTATTGTTTTTATACTATTTGCTTTTATATATTTTACTTCCTGCGGTAATACTTCTAATAACGATAATAAAGAACAAGAATCTCCAGAAACAAATATACCAAATAATGATGATTCCAATGAAAAAGAAACTGTCACTGTAGGAGGATATGTTTATGATTATCCTTTTCTATACCATATGCCTAACGGTGATATAGGCGGATTTGACTATGATATGTTAAATGAAATAGCTAGAATATCAGATTTAAAATTGGAATTTGTACAAAAGGACTTTATAGACCTTATACCTGGTTTATTAGATAAACAATTAGATATCATATCAGCTGGAATAAGCATTACGGAGGAAAGAAAAAAACTTTTTAATTTCTCAAAAAAGTATTATAGTTCAGGTCAGACTCTTATGGTGAATAAAGATAATACAGACATTGCAGCAATAGAAGATTTAAAAGGAAAAAATATAGGAGTAATATCAGGAACAATTTCAGATGATCTTGTATCAGCAATTGAAGGAGTAAATGTTGTTGGATTTGATTCCACAGGAAGTGTATTATTATCATTAAAAGTAGAAAAAATAGATGGTGCTGTACTAGATGAAAGTACAATCATTAATTATCTTAAACTTGATGATACATTGAAATCAATACCGGGAGTAACTTTTCCTAAAACTGATTACGGCTATGGTATAAGAAAAGAAGATACTAAGCTGCTGGAAAAAATCAATTATGGATTAGATGTGATTATGACAAATGGTTTCTATGACCAATTAATAAAAAAATATTTTTAAATATAAATACATTTCTATAAATTTATTTAACATTTAACTTATATATACCAAAAATTTTTAACTTTGTCATTTTTTTAGTCAACTTTTTCCCGCCGCACACGCTCTGCGGACTTCGTCA
>NZ_CALXRM010000021.1 GCF_944390845.1 uncultured Brachyspira sp. | reverse complement strand
CCAAATGTAGCCTTTCGCGAAGCGTATCCGAGCCTGTCGAGGATATAGCTTCTTTGTGGCAATACCACAGGCACTCCCTACGGTCGCAAAAGAAGTGGGGTATGGGGCAAAGCCCCAGATATAAAAACAAAAATATAACTTTACTTTTGACAAAGTATAGTTGTTTAGGTATATATAAATATATCTTTATGTAATAATATTATTTAAAATCTTTTTAATAAAAATATATTGCAATATATTTACACATAAGAAATATAAAAATTAATAATCAGCAAATTATTGATTACTAGAATGAGGATGAAATTTATTATACACTTCAAATAATCTTGAATTTGTTACATGAGTATATCTTTGTGTTGTTGCTATAGTTTCATGACCTAATAACTCCTGAACACCTCTAATTTCAGCATCATTATTAAGTAAATGAGTAGCAAAAGTATGTCTTAATGTGTGAGGCGAAAAATCAACAGATATATTTGCATTTCTTATTAAACGTTTCATAGAAGTTCTTATACTTCTGTCACTTATAGGTTTTCCAAATCTATTTATAAAAAGATAATCATTATTCACAGAATATTCTTTTTGAATAATTCTTCTCTTTTCCATATATATATCCCAATTCTCATATACTATAGGTAAAACTGGAATATCTCTAACTTTAGAACCTTTTCCGCATATTCTTAAAGTTTCGCTTCCTTTTTTTATCATACTCAATCTTAGTGAAGCCAATTCAGAAACCCTCAATCCTATAGCATACATAAAAAGAGCCATCATTTTATCTCTTAATAAAGTAAAATCTCCTTCATCATCTATAGCCAATATGCTATCTATATCACCTATTGATAAAAATTTAGCTATATGTTCTTCTCTCTTAGGACTTTTCATATCTACTATTCTTGTTTTATCAGAATATCCATTTCTTATTAAATATTTATAAAATTTTTTAATAGAAGAAAGATGCCTTGACATAGTAGAATTAGTTAAAGATTTTCCTTTTAAAAAAGTTAAATAATCTCTCACTGTATAATGATCTGCATCATTTAATGAAATATTTTTACTTTCTAAAAATCCAAAGTATTCTCTTAAATCTTTACTGTAACTATTTATTGTGTGAGCAGCATAATTTAATGTCTGCAAATAATCACTAAATTCCTCTAGTAAAATATACATTTTATTTTCATTAAAAACATAATCACTATGCATATTCATAATAAAACCCCATAATAAAAGTATATCTGTTTGACATATTGTTGTTTTATTATCGAAAGTTTAAATCATAAATTTATGAAGTATGTTAACTTGATATGATTTTTTTTAATTTTATTCAAATAAATTCATTATCAAAAATATATATTTATATTACGAAATTTAATAATATAATTTGATTTTTATTACTTAATTTATTATAATACATATATAACACTTAATAAATAGACAATAAAAAATTATAAATTGAAATATAACTAAAGTTTAGCATACTTAATTTTTATGTAGAAAAAGTTTATATCATTAGTAATAGCCTGTAACATACTTTATATTACAGGCTATTACTAGCACATTTCTACAATATTATTTTCTATTAATTTGGTCAATATATTTAGAAATTATAGTATATATAAAAATACAAATGATACAATTTTATCATTATACAAAATATTTACTATAAAAAACTATATATATCATTTTTCTTCATATTTTCATATTGCTATTTTTTTTAATTAAAAAGAATATAACTATTATTAAATAATTAATATTATCAAATGGAAGGAAGGACACATGAAAACATCAAAAATTATACTGTTAATTTTATTTATTATACTGATAATATCTTGTAAGAAAAATGATAATTTAGAAGGCTTTACAAATATTGATAAAGTAGAAAATGCAAATGAAAATTTAGAAACAAATATGACAAAAATAAAAGTTGGATATATGGCAGACTTCTCTGGAACATCAACAGCCATCATAGCACAAGAAAAAGGTTATTTTATAAACGAACATTTAGACGTTGAATTAGTAAAATTCTTAAATGGTCCTTCTGAAGTAGATGCTATGTTGGCCGATGATATACAATTTGCTTATATAGGACATGGTGCACATTCATTAGCTATACAAGGAAAAGTTAATGTATTATTCCCAAATGGATTAAGTAAATCAGAACAAATAATAGCAAGAAAAGATGCTAAAATAAATTCTGTTGCTGATTTAGACGGAAAAACAATCGGAACACAAATTGGAACTTCATCAGAAATTTTATTGGATTTAGCACTGCAAACATCAGGAGTACAAAGAAAAAATGTAAAAGTTCTTGATATGGACGGTCAGAGAATGGTACTTTCTATATTTGATAAAACCATTGATGCTGTATCTATACAGGCTCCATATACTTTTGAAATAATGCAAAAACTTAGTAATGATGTAAAAGTAATCACTACTATAACAAATTTTTATAATGTAGGTTCATTCCCAAGCAGTTGGATAGTAACACCTGATTATCAAAGAAAAAATCCAGATATAGTTGAGAAATTCTCAAAAGCCATACTTAAAGCTATGGATTACAGAGCTGCCAATTTAGAGGAAGCTATTGAAATGGTTGCTAATTTTAATAAAAAATCAATAGAAGATGTAGCTTTAGAAAAAGAAACTGGTATATGGTTCTCAGGAGAAGATGTAAGAAATGCATATATTGGCGGTGAAGTTAATAAATGGTATGAATCACAGCAAAATATATTTATATTCACAAAAGTTCTTTCAACTAATATAGATATTAATAAATACGTTCAAATTAGATTTATGAACAATAACGTATTAAATGAACAATAATTTTAACTAAATTATTATATAAAAATAAAGCGGAAACTATAATAACTTTTTAAAGATAAAATAGATTCCGCTTTTATTATACAATTTTAATAATTATCAGCTTAGTAAAACAACATTAATTTTTGGATTAAAGGCATAATGCTGTTCAATCTTTTTCCTAGTATCTTCTATCAAATTAATAACATCTTGAGCTTTAAACAATTCATTATTGTTATCATATAAACATTCATTAACTATATAATTAGGAAATCTCTTATGCCATCTCATATGTCCCAATTTCATAGCAAGCCCGCCTACCCTTTCAACCATTTCATAAGCCTTAATTTCATGACAATCTTCAAATACCGGACCTATATATGATTCCATAGGAGACACAGAACCTCTTATATATCTAAACCAGTCTATTCTATTATCTATACGTTCCGGTGTATCTTTTTCTAATTTAAATACAACCGATAATATAATAATAAATTCTTTTTCTTTATCAGTTAAAGCTAAATACTCATCTTTATTTAATTCTACAACATTACAATTTTTCTTATCAAAAAATTTTACAGAAACAACAAAATTCAAAATTGAAGTACCAAAAGATTCCAATTTATCATAAACTGCAACACCAAGTCTAGTATTAACTAATGCCACAAATTCTAATCCGCTTAGATTTCTTATTCTAGCCTCATGAGAAAGTCTTTCCAAAATAGAAGAACTATTAGCAACTAAAACATCGTCATCTAAAAACTCAAAATATTCAAACTCTCCCTCTAATGATACTATAATCCCATTATAACCATTATCAGAAACAATAACTTTACTTGTATCTCCCATAACAAAATAATCTATTGTATGAGTATGTAAAAAATTAGCTATATCTAAAAATTCTTGTATCTTTTTAACAACAATATATAAATCAATATTTCCGCCAATATAAAAACTGCTAAATTCTCTAAACGGGTGATTTCTATAATATTCTATATTTTTTTCTTTGAGAAAATTCTCAGCTATTTTGTAATTGTCTTGCATAGTCATTACTAACCCTCACTATATTACCAGCTCCCAAAGTTAATATTATGTCCCCATCTTTTTTTATATCTTCCAATACTGGTAATACATTTTCTATATTTTGTATATATCTTACACTATTATTTTGTTTTCTTACTATATCGCATATAATTTCACCGCTTACGCCAGGAATAGGAGCCTCTCCTGCAGCATAAATATCGGTAATTATAACCTCATCTGCATCATTAAATGCATACTCAAAATCATTTAAAAGTAATTCAGTCCTGCTGTATCTATGCGGCTGAAATACTGCTATTACACGCCTATTAGGATAAGCATTCTTTACTGATGAAAGAGTAGCTTTTATTTCTGTTGGGTGATGTGCATAATCATCAAATAATGTTATCTCCTTATCATAAAGTTTATTTAATCTTCTTCCAACACCTTCAAAAGTTCTTAATCCTTCTCTTATCGTCTCAACATCTATGCCTAAATGAAAAGCTACTGCAATTGAAGCTAATGAATTTAGAACATTATGAATTCCTATCAATGGAACATTAAATTCTCCTAACAATTCTCCATTATGATATGCTTTAAAATAAGTTATAGGTGCTTCAACTCTTATAGAATCCTTATCAACATAAAAATCATAATCACTTGAAAAACCGTAAGAGTAATATTTTTTATTTGCACTTTTAGATAAATCTTTCACAACATCATTTTCAAAACATAAAAATGAACAGCCATAGAAAGGAACCTTATTTATAAACTCTAAAAAAGCAACTCTTAAAGCTTCAACATTACCATAATAATCTAAATGGTCATTATCTATATTGGTAACAACATTTATAACTGGAGAAAGTCTTAAAAAACTTCCGTCACTCTCATCTGCCTCACATACCATATATTCACTGCTTAAATCATTGCAAGCTGCATTGCTTTTCAAATTAAAATGATTTCCTCCTATTATACAAACCGGATTAAGTTTTGCACACATCATTATCTGACTTATAAGAGATGTTGTAGTAGTTTTTCCATGAGAACCTGATATAGCTATGCCATATCTTAAACGCATAAGCTCAGCAAGCATTTCACCTCTTGATATAACAGTTATCTTTTTAGATTTAGCAGTAATTATTTCTTCATTGGTAGGGCTTATAGCTGAAGAAGTTACAACTGCTGTAATATCATCTTCTATATTTTCTGCTTTATGACCATAATATACTTTTATTCCTGATTTCTCTAATGATTCAGTCTTTGCAGTTTTAGCCAAATCACTTCCTGTTATAGTAAAACCTATAGCATTCAAAACACTAGCTATAGCACTCATTCCTATTCCGCCAATTCCTATAAAATGTATTTTTTCTTTTCTCTTTGTAAACATATAATCCCCAATTTTTATTTAATATAAAATATACAAACTACCAAAATAATATTTAATTTATTTCTCCAAAACGCTCATTATATCATCAACTATTGAAGACACCGCTCTTGAACTCCAATTATTTCTGATATTTTCTCTAATAGTTTTTAATCTTTCATCATTATTCAAATTATTTACAATAACATTCTCTAATTTTTCTTTATTCAAATCTGATTCTTCTATCAAGTAAGCCATATCCTTATTAAGCAAATCTAAAGCATTAAAATATTGATGATTATCAGTAGCATAAGGAAAAGGAACTAATAAAGAAGGTACATTAACTGCTAATATTTCACTTATAGAACTGCTTCCGGCTCTTGATATAACAAAATCAGCAGCATGAAGTAAATTAGCCATATCTCTGTAATAACTATGTACAAAAACATTATCAAATTTAGCTTCATTGACTCTATTAATTATATCATTAGCCCATTTAGGACCAGCAAGCCACACTATACGTAAATTATTAACTTTACTCTTTATATCTTTTATACATTCAAAGAATAATTCATTTAATTTCAAAGCCCCTTGAGAACCTCCCATAACTACCAATAATTTATCTTTATCTGATAATTTTAAAACGGCTCTGGCTCCTTCTCTATTTACTACAAAGAAATCATTTCTAACAGGGTTTCCAAAAACTTTTCCATTAGGCATAAACTCTAATGTTTTTGAAAAAGTTAAATATACTTGTTTAGCATTTTTATAAAATATCCTATTAACCTTTCCAGGTATAGAATTTTGCTCGCATAAGAAAATAGGTATATTTCTCCACTTAGCAACATAAAGCATAGGAAGAGATACAAATCCGCCCATTCCTATTATACAATCAGGCTTATGTCTATCAATTATACGTGAAGACTTCATTAAAGCTGGTATAAATCTCAACATAAATAATATTTTCTTCCAAAAATTACCAGGAGGATTTATATTAATAGTATTAAAATCATAATTGCTTGGTATAAGATGATAATCTTTTTGAGCAACAACAAGTCTAGGTTTATGTCCTAAATTCTTAACATAATCATATATTGAAATAGCAGGTGTTATATGACCAGCTGTACCGCCGCCGCATAAAATTATATTCATTTTTCACTCCTTTGAGTTATTTTTAATAGTATAGCAACCATTATCATATTGATAACCAATGCATTTCTTCCATAACTTATTATAGGAAGCGGCATTCCTGTTGTTGGTATCATAAGTGTTGCCACCATAATATTTAAATAAGCCTGTACACTAATAAACATAGTTATGGCAAATGAAAGATTCTTCAAAAATAAATCATTTGTCCGTGACGATATAATAAAACCTCTAATAGTGAAAGATAGAAAAAGAAGTAATATTATTAAATTTCCTATTAAACCATATCTTTGGGATACTGAAGCATATATAAAATCTGTTAATGCTGCCGGCAAATGAGTGCTTACATCTCTTATTTCTTCATCTGGTATTCCAGTGACACCGCCATAGTTAAATGCTAATTTAGCCCTTCTAATTTGATAAATATCTTCTTCAGACTGTGCCTGCGGATCAAGATACGAATTTACTCTGCTTCTCATATATGGAACATTGAATATAAATAAAGAAAATAAAAATGCCAAAAGCAATGCTGATAAAAGCAAAGATTTAAAAGGTATTCCGCCATAGAAAAACACAGAAAAACCAACCATAGCAAATAAAAGTGCAGTTCCTGAATCCGGTTCTATAAGTATAAGTCCTGAAACCAAACATAAAATCACTAAAGGCGGAAACAAACCTTTTTTCATATCAAATAATTTTTCACCTTTTTTACTTAGCACACTTGCAAAATATATACTGCATGTTACTTTCGCTATTTCAGAAGGCTGTATAGTAATACCTCCGGGAATAAGAAGCCATCTTTTAGCATAGCTTCCAGCAACAGTTATACCAAAAAAATATACCCATGCAAGTAGAATCAAAGTAAAAAGTAAAAGAAATGGAACCATTTTGTCTAAAATATCAAAAAAATCTGGTACTATCAAAACAACAATAGTTGCTAATAACATAACTGATAATAATCTTAAATGGTTAATAAAATACCCGCCATTAGGTTCATGTACTGTCTGAGCACCATATATAGCTACCAATCCTGCTATAAGCAAAGCTATATATATAGTTAATAAATATATATCTGGAATTAACCTTCTTTTTACCATAAACTCTCTTTCAAATATTTCTAAATTATTTTATAAGCTAATGAAACTTTAAGCTCTATAAAAGTACTATTATTATAATGCGGAAGCCCAACATGCAAACCAGCTGATGCTCCAATATTAAGAAGTAAACTTTCTTTTAAAAATTTAAAATTAATAAGTCCTGCTATTCCTAATTTATGAGACAAATGCTTTGAATTAATTAAATATGTTAGACCATAATAACCGCCCACATAAAACAAACTTATTTTACCTAAAAGATAAAAATCATTAATCAATTCAAACTCACTTTTTTTATGCAATATTGAAGTTCTAGGATCATAGTAGTAAGCCTTTTTACCCACATTAACATAAGACATATTTAGATTATTTATTAAAGCAAAATTTTTAAATTTAAATATAAAGTAAGGAGAAATATTTATTATATACCCGAAAGCATTTCCTTTCTCCATTGCATACAGTTCATCAAATGAATAACTAACATCATTATTATCAAAACCAGCATAACCAAAATTCATTGCATTAAACATAAAATCTGCATAACCGCTTATTCTAACTCCTAAAAAAGATAGCGGTTTTATATCTATAAAGGCCCCTATCATATCTGATGATAAAGAAAAATTATTTTCTATTCCAAAATCTACTTTAGTATCTTTAAATAAATAATTCGTTGCATTTTTATACATGTATAATCTATAATACAATCTAGTCTCTAAATTAAATTTTATAAAATTAAATCCTCCTAAAGCAGTTTGCTCTATAAAAAGTTCATTTTTATAGATTCCTGTATTAGTATTTACTGATAGCTTTCTTTCATATATATCCATATTAAAAAGTGTATTTATATCAGCAAAAATAATTGTTGGATATAAACAAAACAATACTATAAAAATATTAATTTTTTTCATACAAATCTACGATATCCAATATACAAGTTTGCTACTATGATACTTTATAAAGCAAAAAAATCAAGATAAAATAGACATTTTCTAGTAAATGAACATATTAAAAAAATATATTGAAAAAAACTGTATATATGTTAATATTGTAGAAAGGTTATATCTTATTTAGGGTATTTCTAATGTATAGAAGCATTGTAAAATCGATTATGGAAAATTGCATAGGTGTAGTAAAAAAAGACTCTAATTTATTAGAGTTAGTATCACTTGCATCTAAATCTTCCAATAAAGTGCTTGCTGTTGTAAATGATTCTGATAAAATAGTAGGTATAATAAATTTCAATGATGTTCTGATCAATTTATTAAAAGACGTATCAAAAAAAAGTTCTAAAAACTTTATAACAAAAGAAATATCCGCATTTATGAATAAAAATCTAGTAATAGCACACCCAGAAGATGATATTCTAATGACCTTTGAAATAATGAAAGAAAACAAAATGGATTATCTTGTTATTATAAATAATGATAACTATCCTATCGGTGTAATCAATATATATGACCTATTTGAAACTGTAGTAAAAATAAAAATGCGTAATATGACTTTAAACATAAATGAAATAGAAAAAAAATCTTCTATGGAAAAAGATAAAGTCATAAAAAAATTAATGAAAGAAATTGACACTTTACATGCTCAATCTACAATAGACCCTTTAACTGGATTATTCAATGTTAGATACTTCAATAAAATCATAGAAGAAGAAGTTGAAAGAGCTAAAAGATATAAATACAGTATTTCAATAATATTCATGGATCTTGACCATTTTAAAGATATAAACGATATTTACGGTCATGATTGCGGAAACGTTGTACTTCATGGAATAGGTAAATTATTAAGCAATGCTTCAGATAATATACACATGCTTAGAAAATGCGATATTGCTATACGTTACGGCGGAGAGGAATTTATAGTTATATGTCCAAATACTAAAAAAGAACAGGCATATATAGTAGCTGAAAGAATTAGAAAAACAGTGGAAAAGAAAAGATTTACTTATGAATCAACCATAATCAATGTCACCGTCAGTGTTGGAATAGCAGAACATAAAGGAACTTCAAAAAAACCAATAGCTGACACAATCAAAAACGCTGACTCTGCAATGTATGAAGCTAAACATCTTGGAAGAAATAAAGTTATACTACATTAATTCTAAATATCAATACTTACTACTTACTATCAAATAAAAAAGCCTCAATATTATTGATAATATTAAGGCCTTTTGTTTTTTCTTTATAGAGCTTGTAAAGAAGTTAAAACTGCTAAATCAGCTATATCTTGAGCAGAACATCCTCTTGAAAGGTCATTAGCAGGTTTTGCTATACCTTGAAGCATAGGACCTATAGCAGTACATTTACCAACTCTTTGAGCTATTTTGTAGCCAATATTACCAGCATTTAATTCTGGGAAAATTAGTACATTAGCATTACCTTTAATAGGTGAATTAGGAGCTTTTTGAGCACCAACTTTTTCAACTATAGCAGCATCAAACTGCATTTCACCATCATAAACAAAGCTTACATTACGAGAATCTAATATTTTTTTAGCTTCTATCACTTTATCAACGCTATCATGTTTAGCTGAACCTTTAGTAGAGAAAGAAAGCAATGCTACTTTAGGTTCTAATCCTGTCATAATTTTGTAAGATTCTGCAGTAGATTCTGCAATATCAGCAAGCTGTTCAGCAGTAGGATCTGGAATAACAGCACAGTCAGCAAAACAAGCTATACCATTAGTAAATAAAGATTTATCAGGACTTTCTACAAAGAATGTAGAGGATAATGTTTTAATACCTTTTTTAAGTCCGATTAAGAATAATGCTGCTCTTAACATCTCACCTGTAGCATAAACAGCACCGCCAACCATACCATCTGCCTCATTAGAAGCAAGTATTGCTGCTCCAGTATAAACAGAATTATTAACTATTAATTCTTTAGCTTGGTCTTTAGTCATACCTTTCTTTTCTCTAGCTTTGAAAAGCATTTCTATATAACCTTCTGTTTTAGCATCTTTATTAGGGTCAAAAATTTTAGCAAAATTACCGTCCAATTCTAATGCATTTTCTTTTGCCAAAACTTCTATTTTAGCAGTATCTCCTACTAATACAACACCTTTTACTAATTGTTCTTTTTTAAGAATAACTGCAGCTTTAACATGTCTTTCATCATATCCTTCAGCTAATACTATAGTTTTAGGATTAGATTTTACTTTTTCTCTTAAATTATCCATAAATGAAGCCATAATAAAAAACCTCTTTTAAATAAAATTACTACCCATATATTTTAATATATAAATCACAATTTTGCAAACATATACCATATATACGTATTAATTTCATAATAAAAATTAATAAATTATAAAAAAACTTCAACTAATGATACAAAATATTAAGAATCTGATTTTTTTATATTACTTCCTATCTCACATATAAATATAGCCGCTACCATACATATTCCGCCTATAATAAAATTAATCGTGAGAGGGTCTTTCATAAATATAATACCTGCCAAAGCACCTAAAAACGATTCTAAACTTAAAATAATGCCTGCTTTACTAGGATTAACGTATTTTTGAGATACTGTTTGAAGTAAATAAGCTATTCCTGTTGCCCCTATAGTTAAATAAAGAAGCGAATATATACTTTCAGAAGATACAGCATTAATATTAAAAGGCGTAGAAGTTATTATACCAACAGCAAAAGATATTGCGCCGGCTATTATAAGCTGTAAAGCTGCCATTCTTATACCATCTACATATTCAAGCATTTTATCTATAAGCATCAAATGGATAGCAAATACTATAGCACAAAGCAAAGCAAATGAATCCCCTGCCTTAATGCTTCCAAATCCGTCAAAAGATGTTAATAGATATAAACCTATAATAGTAATTATAGCTGCTATAAATGCGGCAATATGAGGTCTTTTTTTATACACTATCCAGCTAAAAAATGGTATAAATATTACATAAGACCCTGTGAAAAATGCCACCTTTGAAGCAGTTATAAATTTGGAACTCATAGTTTGAAGGAAAAATCCTAAAAATAATGCTGTTCCAACTGGTATAGATAATAATATATCTCTTTTTGTTGTTTTTATAAGTTTCTTAAAAAATATTATTGATAGAAAAATACCGCCAGCTAAATTTCTGAATCCTACAAGATAAAACGGCTCTATTTCCTGAACTACAACTTTAACTGCAACAAAACTATATCCCCAAATTAATGCAGTTAAAAATACACCTATAGTACCAAGTCTTTCTTTATTATGCATATACAAACCTAATTATTTAAGATTACTACTATAGATAATATAATATTTACAGTAAAATGTCAAAAATAGAATTAAATATTAAAGTATTTTTATGATTTTAATTTATTTTCAAATAGATTAACAATACTATTATATCCTTTTTCTTTGGCAATTACGCATTCTTTTTCAAATTCATTTTTAGTAGTATCGTTTATCTCGTAATATTTAACTAATTTTTCACATATTTCAAAATAGCCGTTTGAAGAAGCTATATATAATGCAGTATCTCCATTAGAATTTTGATCTTTAATAGAAGCATTATTTTTCAATAAATAATCAACAACATCTACCCTACCATTATCAGCTGCTATTATTAAAGGTGTTTCATTAGATTTACTTTTTCTATTAATGATATCAGGATATAGTTCTAAAATATATTTAACTATATCAATATATCCTTTAGCACAAGCAAACATAAAAGAATTCCAGCCATTAATATCGCTTTCTTCTATATCAGCACCTTTTTCTATCAAATACTTAACAGATTTTAAATTATCATATATAACAGCCCACATTAAAGGTGTAATAGTATCTTCTGGCGATTTTAATGTCATTCCGTACATAAGAAGAAGTTCAACTATATCTATATTTCCAGCTATAACAGCATGTACAATAGCATTTCTCTCAATACCGTCTATTGCAGATGTATCAGCATGATTGTCAAGTAAAGTTTTTACTACATCGATATTTCCTATATAGCATGCATACATTAAAGGAGTTACATCATCATCATCAGCTTTATTAACATCTACATTATATTTTATAAGTAAATCTATAATCTCTTTATTTTCTATTTCTATAGCTGAAATTAAAGCAGATTTTCCATTATCAGTAACACCATCAGGCGGTATTTTATTCATAAGGAAATAATTTACTATATCTTTATGACCCGCAGAAGCAGCAATAGCTAAAGCTTTAGGAGCTTTTTTCTTAGAATTATCAAAAAAGTATCTGACTACATCTAAATGTCCATTATAGGCTGCAGATATAAATGCACTTGAAAATACATTATTTTTATTTCCTGATAATTTAGAATGTATATAATGTACCAATGATAGATTTCCGCTTATAGCTGCTATTGTCAAAGAATATTTAGGAATTTCTATATTTCCTGTATTAAGCATATACTCAACTATATCAATATTTCCGCTTGATATGGCATAAGATAATACAGTTTCTTCGTATATATCAACATCATCTATATTGGCATTATTATCAATTAAAAATTTTACTGCCTCAAAATTAGATTTCTGACAAGCATACATTAATGGAGTAACATTAGTGTCTGTTTTAGCATTAACATCAGCACCATTTTCTACAAGTATCTTAATAATGTCAAAATGATTCTCTGAACAAGCATAATGTAAAGGAGTTTCATTATTACAATTAGATAAATTTACAATGGCACCATTTTTTAATAAAATATTAACTATATCCGTATGACCATTAGCACAAGCATTCATTAATGGAGTTATATACAATTGATCAGCTTTATTTGGATCAGCACCAGCTTTTAATAATAATTCAACTATTTCTTTATATCCTGCTCTGCATGCATGAGTCAAAGGTGTCAAACCTAATATATTGCTTAAATTTACATCTATATCTTTATTTTGTAAAAGAATTTCTACAGCTAATATATTATTTTTTGCCGAAGCTTCATGTAATTCTATTTCAATTTCTCTCATAAAGTAACAAACCTCGTTTACTATAAATTTAATATAAAAGAGTAAATAGTCAAATACATTTTTTCTTACACTTAATGTATTATAAATTATAACTATAATTTAACAATATTTTAAAAAAAATTTAAAAATAATAAAAAAAATATTATTTTTATAACATTATTTAAATATTATAAATGCCAAAGTTGCTATAGAACAATATATTGCTGTACCTATTATATCACATATTGATGTAAGCATAGGAGCCCCGCTTATAGCTGGGTCTATATTTAATTTTGTCAATATAAAAGGCAAACAAAGCCCTATAACACTTCCAATAAAAACTATACTGAACATAGATATGCCTACAATAGCAGCTATTTCAAATCCGCCTCTTATTATGCCTAAAACATAAGCACCAACAGCCATACTTAACCCCAATATCGAAGCTACTATAATTTCTTTTGTAAGCATATAAAACCAGTCTTTTAACACAACATCACCAATAGCAAGCGAACGTATAACTAAAGTTGCCGACTGACTGCCAGCATTTCCTCCGCTTCCTATAAGTAATGGTAAAAACACTACTAATACTATATGTTTTTGCAGTGTATTTTGAAATATACCTATAACACCTCCAGAAAATATATTAATAAATACCAATACCAAAAGCCATAATATTCTCTGTTTATACAATGTTAATATGGGTGTAATCTTTAAATTATCATCGAATTGATCTTCACTTGATGTAATACCTGCCATTTTATGAAAATCATCTGTGTATTCTTCTTCAGCAATATCAAGTATATCATCTACTGTTACAATTCCAAGCATTGAATGTCTGTCATCAACAACAGCAAGGGAATGCAAATTATATTTTTTTATAATTTCAATAGCATTTTCTTGTTCTTCATATACCAATATACATGGGCAATTATTTGCTATTTCTGATATAAGAGTATCCTTATTTGTAAAAAACAATTTCCTTAAAGCTATAGAGCCAATCAATGTTCTTCTTGAATCTATAACATATATAGTTGTATAAGTCTCTGATTCTGCTATATTGCTTCTTACATATTCAAAAGCCTCTCCAACAGTCCAATCCGGTTTAATACTAATATATTCCGGAGTCATCAAACGTCCTATACTGCCTTCTGGATAAGCTAAAAGCCAAGAAGCTATCTCACGTTCTTCATTTCCTAATAGCTTTAATATACTTTCTGACATTTCTTCAGGAATTGATTCTAAAAAATATGTTCTATCATCAGGATTCATATTTTCTAAAAGCTCTTTAACATCAGCTTCAGGCATATTTTCTATTATTCTTTGCTGATCTATAGGAACTAATTCAGGAAAAACACCTAAATAATAATCTTTAGGAAGTACACTAAATACTTTATATTTATCTTCATTTTTTAATGAAGTTATTAAATTTGCTGTTTCTACCTCTTGCCATAATGGAAGTATATCTCTTAATGCTTCCCATTCCTTTTCCTCTATCAAATCCTCAATTTCTGGCTGTAAAAGTTCTTTAAGCATATTCCGCTCCAGATGAAAAAAAATAATGTATTAATATCTAGTACCAACCAAATAAGTACCTATTTGAACCCCAAAATCAAATGAATGTATATTATATTTTGAATAATTAGGATTTTTATAATTCATAGCAAAATCATAATTAAAATAAAGACCTGCGGCAATGGCTGCAAAACTGCTTAAATTATATTTAAAATCTAATGTAAACTTTAAATATGGTATTACAGCATTATCAAATGACTTTTTTATATCATCACTATTTAATTTAGCAGTATAATTACCATCTCTAATATTAGCTGCTAACGGTATTTTTGCTCCGGCTCCTATACCAAAAGCTAATACTAAAAAAGTAACTCTGAACATAGCACCCGCATTTAAGCTGTCAAATGAATATGAAACAACTTTTCCTTCAGCAGAATCTATATATCTGTAAGAACTTCTATAATATCCAATATCAGCCAAAGCATCAAAACCTAATAATCCGCCGAAATCATAGAAATATCCAGGCTGAACTAAAACCCCAAAGTCAAAGGAATTTCCGTTTTTTAATATATTTAATTTACTTCCGTCCAATCCTCTAACATCAGAAAAGGCAAAACTGCCTGTTAACGGAACAAATAAAGCAACACCACCCCCATGCTGTGCTAGTAAAGCAGAACTAAAAACCATTACAAAAAACAATGATGATATTAACTTTTTCATATTATTCTCACTTAAATTAACTGTTTATTATTATAATATAAAAAAATAATATAATGTCAATTCTTTATTTTATACAAATATTACAAAATTATAAAATTTGAAATTTGTATTAAAAATGATAAAATGCCATAAGCATAAAAACAGGAAATAAAAATGGTTTTGAATCTAAACAAATTTGGAAAATTTAAAAATAAATCTTTTGATATATCTGATAAACTCACTTTATTCTACGGAGAAAATGAATCCGGTAAAACTACTATATTTGACTCCTTAATGTTATTGTTTTCAGAAAATAAAAGAACTTCCACATTTGCAAAACAAATAAAATCAAGATACGGCGATGATATAGATATTAATATTATTCCTGAAATAGAACCTTCAAAAAAGATGCATCCTCAATCCTATAATAATTTATATTCTATAAGACAAAGCGAAATTATATTTGAAATGTCCGACAGTAAAAAAGATTCAAAAGATTGGGAAAGCGAAATAAAGAAAAAATTATTTGCTTCTGATATAGATGTTGGAAAAATAATATCAGAAGTAAAAGCCGAACATTCCGGAAAATCTCAAAATGCTATACCAGCTCAATTAAAAAATTTTAAATACAGAAACGAAGAAATAAAAGAAGAATTAGATAATTTATATAATAAAGTTAATACTGAAATAGATAAAAAAGATAAATTAAAAGATTTAAATGAACTCTTAAAAGAAAGTGATAATATTATAAAAGAAAAAATCAATGAATATAATAAATTAAATGCTGTAAGAGAAGAAAAAAATAAATCAAAAGAAAAGAATGTCATATTAAATATTATAACTATGATAAATGACTTCAACAAAAAAGATAAATTCATAAATGATAATATATACTTACAAAAAGATCATTCAAAAATAATAAACAATATAAGTGAAAAAATAAATGAATGTGAAAAAGAAATATATAATTTAAAAGGAAAAATAGAACCTTTACAAAAAGCAGTAGAAGAAAAAAATAAAATTGATTATGAAAGCATAATGATAAGAATAGATAAAGCAATAAAAAAGATAGATGTTCTTAGAGAAAAAACAAATAAAATACCAAAAATAGTTTTCTTATCAGCTGTAATTTTAATATCTTCATTACTCAGTTTATATTTTAAAAATCCTTATTGGTTTTTAATAATACTTCCTTCAATACCATTCCTTTTAATAAAAGAAGGCAAAAATGATAAGTTTATAAATGATATACTAGATACCCTACCTGAACTCGATATAAATGCAAATAATTTAGAACTTTCTGCACTTAAAGATATATTAACAAAAGAATTGGCAAAAATAGAATTGATACTTTCTAAAAAAGATGATAAAGAATTAGAAAATTATAAAAAACAATTACAAGAAGCTTTAATAAATTTAGAAAAATACAATAAAGACTTTAATGATTTATTAAATAAACTTAATGTAAAAAGCAAAGAAAATTATTATGAGATAAAAACTAATTTTGATAATGTTTATAAAAATACAGAAGAATTATTTGCCAAACTTATGACAGAAGCAAAAAAATTCGGACTTAAAGATATAAAAACACTTGAAGCTAATTGTAATAGAATATTAAGAGAATTAGATGAAAAAGGAGTTAATCCTGAAGGTTTTAATGAAATGGAAATGAAAGCAATAGAAAATAAATTAAAAGATTTAGAAAAAGAAATAAATGCTTTAAAAGAAAATATGAATAAAGTAATGTCTAATGCTTCATATATTCAAGGCGAACTAAACAGTGCAGACAATGTACATAATAATATAATAAATCTTGAAAGTGAATATGCAGAAAATAATGAAGAAATAAAAAATATGAATAAAAAGAAAAAAGCTTTAGAAATGTTGGAGGATATGCTGCTTCAAATAAATAAAAAGAATGATGATATATTCAATTCACTTTCAAATGAAGCTAAAGTTTTATATAATCATATAACAGGAAAAAGTTTATCTGATAATGGAATTACAATGTCTGGTTTTGATAAATCTAAAATTATGGTTAAAGATAAACAAAATGAAAGCAGAAATGTAGAATTACTTTCTTCAGCTACAAAGGATGCAGTTTATATAGCTATGCGTCTTTCTATGATTACAAAAATACATGAACAAGGAAGACTTATATTATTAGATGACCCATTCATAACTTTTGATAATAATAGAACCAAAGAAGCATTATCATTTATAAAAGAATATTCAAATAAATACAATATACCTATAGTAATATTTACAAAAGATACATTCATAAGAGATATAATGAAAAATTATAAAGAAGCTGTAATACATGAATTATCTTAAAATTTACATATTTTAAAATATATAAATTACCTTAAATAGTATTGTATTTTTATTAATTTCTTTATACAATAAATCATAAATAAATTATAAGAGATGGTATTTATGAAAAAGATAGGTATATACATAGATTTAGAAAATATATGTCATTTAACTTATGACGTTAATTTTGAATCAATGCTCAATAATATACTATTATATTATAAAAACAATTTTAAAGATAAAGAAGTTTTCTATTCTATAAAAAAATCTTACGGTGATGCAAAGTCAATAAAAAAATATGCTAAAAGTTTAAGAGATTTGCATATAGATATTGTTTATTCTGTTCCAGTTAATAAAGCAAAAAATATGGCAGATATGATATCTTCAATAGATGCATTTGAAGATTTTGTTATAGATAAAAAAATTGATATAGCAGTATTTGTAACTAGAGATGTTGATTATACTGTTATTATGGATAGATTAACAAGATTTGGGGCTTTAGTTTCAATAGTTACAATATCTGAGAATTCTGCAAGAGATATATTTAAAAATTCATGCAGTCATATATTTAAAATTGAAGATTATAAAGTTTCTGATAAAAATGATAAACAAGAGAAAGAAATAAAAAAAGAAATCACAATCGATAAAAATGATTTCTTAACTTTATTCTATAATAGAATAATAGAAATTTACAACAATGATGAAACAACAAAAAATATAAGAATATCCATCTCTGATATTTGTAATAAAATAAATGAAGACTTCAATCTTGAAAAAGGAAAAAGTGCTATAGAACAAACTCAATTCAAAAAAATAAAGAATGTTCTTAAATATCTAAATAATAATGGAATAGAAACAAAAACAGACGGTGATGATTTTTATATTAATGATATGAATATTTTTAAAGATGTAATGTCTAATATTTTAAACTTACATAACTGCGAAATTAGTGAAAATAATTTTATATATGCATTCAATGAAATAATTGCTAATTGCGAAGAAAACATTAATATATCTTTAGCTAATGTTATGAATGAAATAAATAAAAGATTTTCAATAAACAGCGGTTCAAGTGCAGTAAAACACACTAAATTCAAAAAACCAAGCCGTTTTATAAATTATATCATAAAAAAAGATGTACCTATCGAATTAAGCAATAAGGGAAACAGTTTCATTATAAAAGATAAAAATAAAGTATTAGAAATATTAAATGATATAGAAAACAAATAATAAAAATATAAGCAATCATAAAATAATTATATTATAAGGAAATATTATGCCAAATATAACAGTTATTGGAATGGGCTTGATGGGCGGTTCTTTAATTAAAGCATTAAAAGCTAGTAATCAAAATTATAATATATACGCTATAGATACAAATAAAGAAAATATAGAATCTGCTGTAAAAGACGGATATATTGAAAAAGGTTATTGTAATTATGATAGTATAGAAGAATGTATAAAATGGTCTGACATTATTATGTTATGCACATTGCCTTCTATAGCGATAGATATCATAAATAAATATAAACACTTAATTGATAATAATAAAATACTCTCAGACTTCTGCGGAGTAAAAACTGATATTTTTAATAACACAAAAGATAAAAAATATGTCGGACTTCATACTATGGCTGGAAAAGAAAAAGGAGGATACTGCAATTCTTCAGAAACTCTTTTCAAAAATTCAAATGCCATAATAGTAAATAATGAAAATGCAAATGAAGATGATATTAACATTATAAAAAAACTTTCAAAAGATTTAGGCTGTTTAAAAGTAATAATTTCAACACCAGAAAAACATGATGAAATGATAGCCTTTACAAGTCAGCTTATGCATATAATAGCATGCGGCATTGTTAATCATGACCATTTTCTAGCTTCATTAGGTTATGAAGGAAATAGTTTGGGAGATCATACAAGAGTCGGAACAATAGATGCCAATATGTGGAGTGAGTTATTTTTGTATAATAGTGAATATTTATCTGATACGCTTCAAAAATATATAAATTGTTTGGAAGATTTTAAAAAGGCATTGGATAATAAAAACAGAGATGAGTTAAAAAAATTAATGACTAATTCAAATACTACAAAAAATGAATGGATTGAAAGAAAAAATAAATAAAATTACGCTTATTAGTATTGACATAAAACAGAAATATGTTAGAATATACTAACAAATGATAAAGAAACACAAAAATTAATACTTGTCAATTACTTTTGTATCTTAGGTGATACGAATATTTTATAACCTTCATTTAATTAAACTGTATCCCCCCTCATATTTGATTATGAGGGGGTATAAAAATAAACGCTTTCTATATTTAAAAAACAATTAGAACATAAATATGTAAAAAATTATTACCGTTTGACATTATAAATAATATTGCTATAATGAAATTAATGTCAAATAATTATATTTATGAAAAATATGAATACAATCTAATTTAATTATAGGTAAATAAAACAACAATGAAAGTAATAAAATTATTAAAAAGAATTAATAAACAAAAAGAATTAGATATTTCATCTTATAAAAGCGAGCATATAAAAGAAAAAAAAGATAAATTACGTTTTGATAAAATGCTTCAAAAGTCCATATCAATGGGACTTGTAATGAGGAAGTCTAATACTTTAAAACTTACCAATGAGGGAAAAATTTATTTAGAAAGAGAATTAAAAAGAATAAATGAAAAAGAAAAAGATATAATAAAAAATAGAAAAACAAGCAAAAGCAAAAAAGATGAAAGATCTGGAAAAAAAACAAGCATACCAAAACCAGAAATAAAAATAGATGTTAATAATGCAAAGAAAGATGCTGAGATAATAGCAAAAGCATATAATGTGCCGACTGAATTTCCAAAAAAATGCTTGGAAGAAGCTAAACTATTGCCAGACAGCATGGAAAATGTAGAATTAGAATTTGACAGAATAGATTTAAGAGATATAAGAACTGTAACAATAGATGGAGCCGATTCAAAAGATTTTGACGATGCTATAAGTATAGAAAAATTAAATGACGGTTATAAATTAGGTATTCATATTGCTGATGTTAGTCATTTTGTAGTTATGGGAAGTGCTTTAGACAGAGAGGCAAGAAAAAGAGGAAACAGCGTTTATTTAATAGACACGGTTTATCCTATGTTTCCGCATGAGCTTTCAAATGGAATATGTTCTTTGAATGAAGGCGTAAGCAGATTCACAATGACAGTATTCGTAACAATAGACAATAAAGGAAATGTAAAAGAAAGTACTTTTCATAAAAGCGTTATAAAATCAAGCAGAAGATTAACCTATGATTATGCTCAAGATGTTTTGGACGGTATAGAACAAGATGAAGATTGGCTTGTAGAATTACTAAAAAATGCTGATGACGTAAAAAGAATACTACTTCAAAAAAGAATAGATAATGGAAGTATAGAATTCGATCTTAATGAAACTCAAATAATATTGGATAAAGGCGGAAATCCTAAAGACTTTTTCATCGGTGAAAGAAAAGAAACTCATAAAATCATAGAAGAATTAATGCTTATTGCCAACTGTGAAGTAGCAAAAAAATTAAAGAAAATAAAAGGTGCTATTTACAGAGTACATGATACACCGGATCAGGAAAAACTAGACACATTCACAAGAATAGCATTTAACAGAGGCTACAGAATTACAAGAGATGCAGACGGTAATTTGGATTTCCATTCATTTATAGAATCTATAATGGGAAAGCCGGACGAAAAATTACTTCTTACCCTACTCTTACGTTCTATGAAGCAGGCTATATACGATGTTAATAATATAGGTCACTTTGGATTAGGTTTTGAATATTATACTCATTTTACTTCGCCTATAAGAAGATATACAGACTTACTAACTCATAGACTTTTAAAGCAGGCATTAGAAGGAGTAAATAATTTAAAACCTACTATGCAGCAGTTTTATACAAATTCAGCTCAATGGTGTTCAAAGACTGAAAGAATAGCAGTTGAATGCGAGAGAAGTTTAGATAAAGTAAAAGCTGCAAGATTTATGAAAGACAAGGTTGGAAATGAATATAACGGAATAGTAAGCGGCGTTACCAATTTCGGAATATTCGTTGAAATAGAAGACAGAGGAATCGAGGGCTTAATAAGATATGCTACTTTAAAATCACATTACAGATATGATGAACATGAACAGGCAGCCTACAGCGAAGAAGATGCTAAATGGTACACATTAGGCGACAGAATAAGAATAGTAGTTTATAAAGTTGATGTAAAAGAATTGTTCATTGACTTCATACCAGCAAGCGAATTTGATAATAGTTTCGATGACAGAGATATAATAGACAGCAGAGATTTTTTGAAGAAAAAGAAAAACAAAAAAGAAATATATTCAAGAAAATCTCATAAATCAAGTAAATCAAGCAAAGATAAAAAAAGAAATTCAAAAGACAGAAGGGACAAAAGAGATAGAAAAGAAAGAAAAAAATCAAAAAAAAGAAGATAATATTTAATTAATAAAAAATAATAAAAGGCTTTCTTAAATTAATAAGGAAGCTTTTTTATATATAAAAAAGGCTTCTCATAAAACTATGAAAAGCCTCTTTTTATTATAAACTTTTATTATGGTATCACATATCCCACTTCTTCTTCACCATACATATCTCTATACTGAACCCTAACATTCAAAGCTCTGAATTGTCCAGACTGGGAAAGATTTTTGAAACTATTATAATATATAAAATATCTTCCAAAATTAATATCTTTAATTCTCTGTAGCTCCTGAGAATAATTTATAGATAAATCAGCATTGATAGTATATCCATAAGTATTCTTTGTCATTAAATCTAAGAAATAATTAGATTTATCTGGTCCTATATAAACATGGTTTATAGAAACCGCATTATTCTTAGCAAAACTTGAAAGATCACTAAAATTCATCATATCAAATACTCTATCATCAGGATTGCTTACAGTAAAGTGTATAATAGCAGTTTTCTTAAAGCTATTTCCTGCAAGCCTTATAGCCTCATAATAAGCATCATCTAAAGCAGATATTCCGCCTGTAAAATGGAAGTTATTAGCATTTTCAAGTATTCTCAAATTTCTAGCATCATAATTATCAGCCTTATAAACTTGATCATTATAATGTATAACTAAAACTTCATCATTATTTGTTAAACTCATAGTGAAATTACTAATTTCTTCTTTAATTCTATTTTCATAAGGTTTAACAGAGGCACTATCTTCTATTAAATATACAAATCTATACTCATGTAATTCTGGAGCATCATAAAAACCAACTTTATGATCAACAGCAGAATTTTCTTTCACAAAGAAGTTATCAGCTGTAAGCCCAACTACAGGATTTGCTGCTCTGTCCCTAACTGTAACAGATGCTACAACAACAGGGAATTTATTCAAATATTGTCTGTCTACAAATACATCTAAGTTAGCATAATATTCTTCTTTTCTTGTATAAACATCAATTCTTCCAGACATAAAATCAGTAAGATATATAGAACCATTAGGTCCCTCAGCAACTGAAGTAGGAGTTGCTGTATATCTTTCAGAATTATTGAATACAGTAAAAGTATCCGCATTTATATCATAATAGAAAACTTTATTTCCATCAGCCACATAAATGTTGCCGTCATTAGCAAATGATAAACCTCTAGGCTCATTGAATAATTCATGTTTAATAGTTCTTATATAATTACCATTAAGATCAAATTGCTGTATTCTTTTGTTGCCCATATCAGCAATATACACATAATCACTATTAACAACTATGCCAGCAGGAGAAAAGAATTCTCCTTCATTCTCTCCAAGTCTTCCAAAATTATATAAGAAATTTCCATCAACATCAAATACAACTACTCTATTGTTTCCAGTATCTGATACATACAAATTTCCGTCATTATCAACAAATACTGAAGAAGGTCCCAATAATTGACCATCACCAACACCTGATACACCTATATTAGTAATATAATTTCCATTAGCATTATATTTGAATATCTTATCTTTTTTAGTATTTGCTATATATATATTACCATTATTATCTATAGTAAATCCTCTAGGATTTTCTAATTTTTCATAAGGATAAACTTTAGCTACAAATTGTAATACTTTTTTCCACCAACTTGTATGATCAATTTCTAGTCTTTTACCATGAGATATTTTGCTTAACATATTGCCGTTAATATCAAATCTCTTTAAAGATGAATCACTATAATCCAATACATATAAAGTACCGTCACTCATTACTTTTACTTGTATAGGCTGATTAATATTTTTTAAGAAATTAGCATTAGTAGAAAAAGCTTTCAAATAAATAAAATTACTGAAAACATCTTTCTTTTCTTCTACAGCATTAGCAGAATCATATTTATTGATTTTAGAAACAATAATAGGATCTTCATAACCCATTCTAGCAATGTTAAGCCATTCATTAACAGCTAAAGACATATATCCTGCTTTATATAAAGACTTACTATACCAATATCTTATAAACTTATCAGTAGGATTTGTATTAAGAGAGTTTCTAAAACTAGCTATTGCAGCATCATAACGTTCTTGATTATAATAATGCACCCCTCTTAATAATTCTCTATAAGAATCATAAGTTTCTGTGTTTACATAATATGGAGTTTTATCGAAAGTGTATGAAAGCGACATAGTCATTAAAAATAATACTATAATCGCTAGAAGTTTTATTCTCATAAATCCTCTTTATAGTGTGTGATATTTTTTGGTTTATAATAATGAAGAAAAGCCCACTATCGGGATTGAACCGATGACCCTCACCTTACCATGGTGATGCTCTACCTGCTGAGCTAAGTGGGCAATTTTTCAAAATATTATAAAATTACAGAATAAAAAAGTCAAGCAAACAACATATAATTTATTATGTTAACTTTACTTTATATATCCTATAATATTTTTAACATAATTTTTTGTCTCTTCAATATTTGGAATTCTCTGTAATTTATCTACCAAATTAGGTCCTGCATTATAAGCTGATAAAGATAAATCAAGTCTTCCATCATATCTGTTTAACATCTGTGATAAATATTTGCTTCCAGCCATAATATTAGTATATGGATCTTTAAGCATTTCTTTATCTGTAATACCTAAACCCTCTCCTGTTTTAGGCATTATCTGCATCAAACCAATAGCACCTTTATGACTAACTGCAGTAGGTACATAGTTTGATTCTTGTTTTATAACAGCCTTAATCAAATTTTCTGGTAAAGAATATTTTTCAGCTGCTTCTTTAATTATATCATCATACTTAGTAGGGAAATTACTTGCTGAAGCTTTTTTATAAGCATTAATAGCTTTAGCAAAATGATTTGTACTGTCATCATAAACTCCAAAAGATATTTTTCCTTTGAAAGCATCTGAAGAAGTATCCCCGCTAATTACTTTGCCATTATCTAATTTTTTATTACTTTCATTGATTATAGAACCATCTAAACCAAGTTCATTTACTTTATTTTCTTTAGTACTATTATCAATACTAGACATAGCTTCATTTAAATGTTCAGCAAAAGGTTTTGTAGGAAGCGGAGTATTAACAGGAGAAAAACCTAATTTATTAAAAGTATCCTGAATCTCTCCTATTCTAGCATGTATTCTTTGTATAGATTCTATCATAAATAATACCCTCTTATAATATTATCAATATTCATAAGCATCACTAGCAACATACTCTTTCTTCCACTCATCTAGTTTAGCTTGTTCTTCTTTATTCATTAATTTTTTATATTCTAATAATTTTTTTTCTTTTAAAATCTCAACCGCTCTTCTCTGCTTTGAAGCTTCCTGTAAAATCTCCTGTCTTTTCCTAAGCTCCACACTAATTACTGCCATATTATCTTCATGAATAGCTATTTGGGAATTCAAAGCTGTTATATACTCTCCCAAATAAATACTCATATTAAGCATTTCTTCACTGTCTTCCATACTATCAACAATTCTTATTCCATCGCTGATTTTCAAAAGACAATTTTCTTTTCCGTCACGTTCCTTATTATATTCAGCAGAAACTTCAGCTACTTCAGCTTGTCTTTGCTTCTCTATATTTTTTCTAAGTTTATATAGAGGCTCTAGTTTAAAATCAAATTTCTTCATAATATTACCAACAATCTTTTATTATCTTCTGTATTTCTACAATATAACAACATCATTATTAGCATATTCTACATTGTCGGAAATATTTGTTCTATCATCTGCTTTTTTTACATCTCCGCTGTTTACTAAATCTTCTTCTATTTCTTCTTGTGAGTAGAACATAGATAGAAGTGCTTCTTTACTGTCAGCAAAACTTGAAACCTCATATACATCTTGCTGTAAATATCTATCCATCATAGGCTTATAATCAATGGCTCTGTCTACTTCAGGCATACTTCCCTTAGCATAACCGCCTATCATTATAAGTTCTTTAGCCTCATTATAATCTGCACTCATTCTTAAAAATTCTCTGGCTGCTTTCTTATGCATATTAGAAACTATTTCATTCATAATCCTAGATATACTTTTATTTACATCTATGGCAGGGAAATGTCCTCTATTAGCCAACTCCCTAGATAAAACTATGTGTCCGTCTAATATACCTCTAACAGCATCTGTAATAGGTTCGTCCAAATCATCACCTTCAACCAATACATTATAAAATGCTGTAATACTTCCCTTACTTGAAGTACCAGTTCTTTCCAAAAGTTTAGCAAGCTCAGAGAATACACTAGGAGTATAACCTCTGGTTGTAGGAGGCTCACCTCTTGAAAGTCCTATTTCTCTTTGTGCTAAGGCAAAACGTGTTACAGAGTCAACCATAAACATAACATTCTTGCCTTTATCTCTAAAGTATTCAGCTATTGTAGTAGCAGTATATGCAGCACGCACTCTCAAAAGCGGAGCATCATCACTTGTAGCTACAACTAATATACTTCTCTTTAAACCTTCTTCTCCAAGGTCTCTTTCTATAAAATCTCTTACTTCTCTTCTTCTTTCACCAATCAATGCTATAACATTGACATCAGCATTAGTATTTCTAGCTATCATAGATAAAAGTGTAGATTTACCAACACCAGTACCGCTCATTATAGCCATACGCTGACCTTTACCAACAGTGAGAAGTCCGTCTATAGCCCTAACTCCTGTTTGTATATGGCTTTTTATTCTAGGTCTGTTCATAGGGTTTACTGCATTATGAGAAACTGGAATTGGAGTTTCATAAAAATTATGTCCGCCTCCCGCTAAAGGTTTTCCTCTAGCATCAAGCACTGTACCCAATATCTCATCACAGCACATAACTGATAATGGTCTTTCAAAAGAATAAACCATATTTCCAAAAGTTATTCCATTAACTGGTCCAAAAGTAGCTAAAAGAACATCTTGATTTCTAAAACCTATAGCCTCTGCATCCAAATATGTATCATCGTTCATATATATACGGCACATATCGCCAAGTCTGCAAAATGGTCCTTCACTAATAACTAATGAACCTATAACTTCTTTAACTTTTCCATAAGATTTTAATAAAGCAACATCATCAACAACTTTTTTGTATTTTTCAAATGTTTTCTTTACTTCTTTATCAAAATCTATATTTTCATCTTTTATCATTATATAACCCTATCATCAATTAATATAAAAAACTAAATATTAAAAACCTTTAATAGGTTCAACTTCTTTAATAGCAGTTTCTATTTCATTTAATTGTGTATTTATTCTAGCATCAATATCACCAAAGTCAGTTTCTATCATACAACCGCCAACATCAACATTAGGGTCTTCTAATACTGTTACACCTTCAATTTTATCTAACATTTGATAAAATTCATCTTTATGTCTTGCAGAAACTTCCAAATCATCAATATTAACTCTGATTGTAATTTTTGTTCTGCCTTTAATTCTCCTTAAAGCTTCCTGTATATTTCTTATAACTATACCTTTATCTCTTTCTGTAAGCATTTTTACAACACGTTTAGCTATAAGTACAGCAACTTCAATAACTTGTGCTTCAGCTGCATCTATTATTTCATTTCTTTTATTAATAGTTTCAGCTAAGATTTTTTTCATCTTTTCTGTTAATTTAATCAAATCATTATTACTGTCAGAAAAAGATTTTTCAAAACCTTCATCATAACCTTTTGCATATCCTTCTTTATAAGCTGCATCTTTTATAGATTCTGATTCGCTTTGTATTCTTTCTTTTTCTGCATTAGCATCTTGTATTATTCTTGAAGCATCAACTTTAGCCTGCTCTGAAATAACATGTGCTTCATTTTGTTTTGATTTAAATATCTCAAAGGCTTGTGTTTTAGCATCTTCAATGATTCTGTCTGCCTCATCAACAGCCTTTCTTCTCATATCTCTTAAATCTTCTTCCCATTGAGCTCTAAGTCCTGCAATCTCCGCTTCTATTTCTTCAATGGAAGGTCCTTTATATTCTTCTTGTGATTCCTCATACTCTAATTCTTCCTGTGATTTATGATGAGGTACCGCAATATTAACTTTTTGAGTAAGCTCTACAATACTTCTGGATTTAAAAACCTTTTCTGGCATAATAAAAAACTCCCTAATTAATAATCAAAATATAATTAACATCAAACAACCATTTCGTCTTCACCAGCACGAGCAACAACGATATCACCTTGTTCTTCAAGTTTACGTATGATATTAACGATTTTTTGCTGAGCTTCTTCAACGTCTTTAAGACGAACAGGTCCCATAAAGTCCATATCCTCTTTAAGTAATGCAGCAGCACGTTTGGACATGTTTCTATAAACTTTATCTTGAGCATCTGTATCAACACTTTTAAGTGCTTTAGCCAAATCGCTTGAGTCAACTTCACGAAGTACTTTCTGTATAGCTCTGTCATCAAGTAAAACAATATCTTCGAATACAAACATACGTTTCTTGATTTCTTCTGCAAGTTCTGGATCGTCTTCCTCCAAGCTCTCAATAATACTTTTCTCTGTAGATCTATCAACACTGTTAATGATTTCTACTATAGAATCTATACCACCAGCAGAAGTAAAGTCTTCACTAGCAAGAGTAGAAAGTTTTCTTTCAAGTACCCTTTCAACCTCTCTTAAAACTTCTGGAGATGTTCTGTCCATTATAGCAATACGTTTAGCTACATCTGGCTGAATCTCTGTAGGCAAAGCTCCCAATATACTAGCAGCTTTCTGAGCTTCCAAATAAGCCAAAATAAGTGCTATAGTTTGAGGGTGTTCACCTTGTATGAAGTTAAGCAAGTGAGCTGGGTCTGTACGACGTATAAAATCAAATGGTCTAACCTGTAATGAAGACGTTAACCTATTGATTATATCACTAGCTTTCTGACTACCAACGGATCTCTCAAGCAAGTCTCTAGCATAATCTATACCACCTTGAGTTATAAAATCCTGAGCTATCATCATCTCTTGGAATTCTCTGAATACTGCATCCTTATCAGCAGCTTCTATATTTTCAAGTCTAGCAATATCAAATGTTATTTGCTCTATCTCTTCTTCCCTCAAGTGTTTAAATATCTCACTAGATGTTTCCATACCAAGTGATACTAGAAATATAGCAACTTTTTGACGACCGCTTAAAACACGTTGCTTTTTCTCTTTTTCTTTATCTGCAGGCATAATTTTTCTCCTAATTTTTTATTTTATAACTCAATTTTATTTACCTTAATTAACTCTTGTCATCAGCCATCCAAGTACGCAACAACTGTGCAACATCGTCTGGTCTTTCATGACTTACACGTATAACTTCGTCCATAAGTTTCTTACGTGCAGCATCCTCTAAACTCATTTCGTTTATAGGCTCTTCATTAGCATTCATCATAGCTTGTCTACGCATTTCCATTTGCTTACGTTCAAGCTCTTCTTCTCTAAGTCTGCGTCTTCTAGCAAGCTCTTTCTGTATAGCTCTGATTATCAATGCTAATACGAATAATATAAGTAAAGAAATCATTGTTATTATTAATGTTTTCTTTATAAATCTATCACGCATAAGTTTAGCATCTTCAGCGTTGAATCTATCCCAATGGTCAAACTGAATATGTGTTACGCTTACTTGGTCACCTCTTTTTAAATCATAACCTATAGCTGCTTGTACCAATGCTGTAACATTCTTTATTTCTTCTGTTGTTACTGGGTGGTATTCTCTAACATAACTGCTGCCATTAGTTATAACTGGATCACCATTAACATCATATACTTTTGTCCATCTACCGTCTAAAGCAACTGCAGCAGATATCTTTCCTATTTGATAACTTCCTTTCTTTATAGCCTCATATCTTTTACTTAATTCATAGTTGTCTTGTGAATCAGTTTTTGTATATGTCTGCCATCTGTCGCTTTTATCTTTATATCCTGGAGGTACATTTTCTTCAGCTCCTGCAGCACCTTGAGGTATAAATTGCTGTCCTTTCCAGTCCTCTGTTACTGTACGAGTTGATACCTGAACCTTATTAGTAAACTGACTGTCATCATAAGGTGTTGTAGGATCATCTTCTTTTAAGATAATAGGAAGAACTAAATTATTAGTTATGCTAACATCGTCCCAAATTAATTCTAATGCTATTGTTGTTTCTACTCTATTTGTATAGATTCTTCCTAATGTTTGTCTTATTTTATTTTCTATATTCTTTCTTTCTCTATCAACAATCTTTAATTCTTCCTGAGCTACTTTTAATTTTAAATTAGCTGCCTCATCTGTAAAATCAGTTAATACATATCCAGTACTATCTGTGATTGTTACAAATTCTGGTTTTAATTTATCAACACCCATTGCTATTAATTGCTGTAAGCCTCTAACAGTTTTAGGATCTCTTAAAACTTCCTCTTTGAAAGGCTGTGCTTTAATAACTACTGATGCTGTAACTGGAGAATCAATATCTGTTAAATATTCTTTTTTAGGAAATGCTAAATCAACTGTTGCTTCTTGAACAAAATCCAATTTAGTTAAAAGCTGAGTAATAGCTTTTGTTAAAGATCTTCTTTTGTTTATATCAAGTTCAACATCTGTTATACCAATACGAGGGGCATCGAATAATTCCCAACCATCAACACCTGTTGGCATTCTTCCCTCTTTTACTAATTCCAATTCTGCTCTAGCTTTATCATTTTGACTGTTAAGTGTGATAAAACCATTTCTGTATTGGTATTTAATGTTATTAGCATCTAAAACTGCTATAACATTTCTAGCATCTTCTTGAGTCAATGCCTGCTGAAACAATAATGTTCCTGTTTTTCTTGAAGTAAGAACTATTGTTGCAACTATTGCCCCAAGACCTACTACTAAAATTCCTATTAACACTGCTTTTTGCAATGTTGTAGTCTTAGACAAAATATTTTTTACTTGACTTGTCAATTTATTTATAAAGTCCTGCATTAGAAACCACCTAATAAAAGTTATCTTTAGAATTTATCGGTTATAGTTATGTTTACTTTATAAAAAAATTATGTTTCGTTTATTTTATAAGTTTACATAATAATTTTATTTTAATGAATATTAGTTTACATAATTGTTTTTGTCAACAAGTAAACATAATATTTTTTGAATTTATATTGGACTTTTTAGATTTTTTTGATAAATTGCAACTTTATACATTAAACTCGGTATAACTCAGCATTTCTTTATGAAATTTTCAACCAAATTCAAAGAAAATAGCACGCTCTGCTCTCTGACTTCATTTCTATCGCCTGAAAATATATTTTTATAAGCTTTAGTATAACCTTCAGCAGATATACATATCCAAACTAAACCAACTGGTTTATCTTCCGTTCCGCCTGATGGGCCTGCTATACCGCTTATAGAGATAGCAATATCACTATCCATTATTTTTCTGCTGTTTTCTGCCATTTCTATAACGCATTCTTCACTAACTGCACCATATTTTTCCAATGTTTCTTCTCTTACATTTATCATTTTATGTTTAATTTCATTGGAATAAGTTACAAAAGAGCCTTCAAAACATTCTGATGAGCCTGAAACTGATGTTATATGTGCTGCAAATAATCCGCCTGTACATGATTCAGCTGATGTTATTTTTAATCCTCTTTGTATTAACAATTCAACAACTTCTTTAGCTTTATCATAATTCATAATAAATCCTTAATTTTAAGTATATATAATAAACATAATAAAAAATAAAAAATAAAATTTATTTAATTAAAAAATATTATCACCAAATACATAAATAAAATGTTTTAATTGTTAAAATAATAATTTTTAAATATTGTAAAACTAATTATAAAAATTGTGAGCCTCTGGCAAGTTTACTTGACAGAGCCTTTGAGCGAACAATTTTTATTAGCAATAATAAAAAAATAATAATTTTTTATTATTGCTAGTGATAAACTCGCTAAAAAATAGCTGACAACTTCCTTCATCAGTTATCATCTGCTCGTTTATCACTTTAAAAACTCATAATTAATATATAAACTATATTAGTAATATTAACAACAATAATAATAAATAGTAATTTTAATGCTAAAAATTATGGATAACGTAAATAACAACATAGAAGAATTAATAAAAGAAATAGAAAATTCAGATAATAATAACAATATTTGCAATAAAGCTTTAAAAGAAATTAAAAATATATTCAAAAATTTCAATAAAAATGATGCTGATAATTTCCTAAAATTATGTTCAATTACAGTTGATAAGCTTTTTTATTTACAACGTTATAGCGATATTATTTACATAAAAGAAAATATTTTTAATATAAAAGATAAATTTCCAAATATAAACGACATTTTATTTTTATATCCATCAGCAATAAGCAATTTAATGCTTGGTTTTAATGATAAGGCTATAAAAGAATTAGAAGAATTGATAAATAATTATGATATAGAAAGCTCTCAAATACCTCCATTACAAAATTTTTTAGCTGAAGCGTATTTAAGAGAAAAGAAATATGAAGAAGCTGTAAATTATTATGAAAAATTCATACATTTGAATGTTACTAATGCTATGATGTGGAATGATTATGGTTATGCTTTAGAACACATTGGAAGAAAAGAAGATGCTAAAAATGCTTATTCCAAATCTTTAGAATTGGATCCGTCATTTATATTTGCAAAAAGAAATTTAAAAAGACTGACTCCAAAAGAAAATTTATTAAAAAAAATATTTTCATCTTTTAAATTATGAATTATAGATTTTAATAAATATTTAATTGATATTATAAAAAGATTTTATTTCTTCAGCAACTTTTTCCAAATCATTTTCATTTATTCTTCTGTGCTCTTCACGTCTAAACCAAGTTAACTGTCTTTTAGCAAAATTTCTAGTACGCTTTTTGATAAGTTCAATAGTTTCTTCTAAAGTCATAGAATTATTAACTAAATAATCATATACTTCTTTATAGCCTATAGCCTGCATAGAAGTATAACTATTATCAACACCAAGCTCTATAACTCTTTTTACTTCATCAAGCAAGCCTTTTTCAAACATTATGTCAACTCTTTTATTAATATTATCATAAAGAACATCTCTATCAATATCAATAATATAGCTTAAATAATCTAAATCAACCACAGGTTTTCTTTGTTTTTTTAATTCTGAAAACTTCTTACCGGTATTGTAATAAACTTCTAAAGCCCTTACAACACGCCTTGCATTGAATCTATCTAAATTTTCAGCTGCTTCTTTATCAACATTCAAAAGCTCTGAATATAAGCTTTCAAGTCCATATTTATCTATTCTGTCATAAAGTTCTTTTCTTATAGCTTCAGAATTTTCTTTATTATCATTTTCTTCATCAAAAATGCCATATTTTATCGCATCTATATAAAAACCTGTACCCCCTACTCCAAATATTGGAATATTATCTGTATTTTCAATGACATTTTTAAATATATCAAGATAATCTTTTATATTAAAATTTGTTGTAGGTTCAAGTATATCAACCATTTTGTAATTATATTTATTAATTTCTTCTCTGGAGGGTTTTGCTGAGCCTATATCCATATATCTATAAACTTGAATTGAGTCTATAGATATTATGGCGGCTTTATTGAAATAATTATCTATTAGTTTATGTACAAAGCTACTTTTTCCTGATGCGGTTGCACCAGATATAAATACTATTTTTTTCACTTTAATTATTCATCTTTTTTCTTAGAAGCTCTTTTTTTCTTTTTTGGCTTTTCATCATCTTCTTCATCTTCAAAATCATCATCTGAATCGTCCATATCAGAAGCAGAGTATTCAGGAACAGCTTCTTCTTCCACTACTTCTTCTTCTGTTGCATATTCAGTTTCATCATAAGATGTTTCAGAATGTTTAAAAGGTGCTTCTTCATCTATAGTCATATCAACACCTTCTTCATATTCATACTTAATTTTTCCGTCAAGTATATTTTTCATAACAGTAGGTATATATTTTCCGCCTCTGTATTTAGTTTCACCTTTAAGAAGTGCATTTCCATTTTTAGCTAATTCTATCATGGCTCTGCTAAGCTCATAACGATTGCCTTTATATTCTATAAGTTTTTCTAACGGTATTATACCCATATATTAAACTCCATATAGTTGATTTTTATAATTTAGAATTTATAGCTTCTTCAAGTTTTTTATAAGCTTCATCAATATCATCATTTTCTATGATAATATCAAATTTATCTTTATATTCTAATTCTCTTTTGGCATTCCATAATCTAAGTTTGATACTTTCTTCTGTTTCAGTGCCTCTGCCTTCAAGTCTTTTCTTTAAAATTTCCATAGAAGGAGGTGTTATAAATATATAATTAGCATCTATTCCTTTTTCTTTTATATATAAAGCACCCTGAATATCTATATCAAGTATCAAAATCTTTTCTTCATCATCTGCTTTTTCTAATTCTCTGAAAGATGTACCATAATAATTATCATGAACAGAAGCCCATTCTATAAAATCTCCGTCATTTATCATCTGTTCAAATTTTTCTTTATCTATAAAATAATAGTCTTTTCCATCAACTTCATTTGGTCTTTGAGGCCTAGTAGTGTGAGAAACGCTGAAGGTTGCGTTTGGATGATTAGATAAATATTTTTTAATTAATGTAGTTTTTCCTGCAGCTGATGGGGCTGTAATAACAACAATATTGCTCATAGTACACCAAATATAGAATTAGCATATAATATAACATATATAAAAAAATATTTCAAGCTATAATATACAAAAAATATCCACTATAAAAATAATATTAGTATTTTATATTACTGAATAAACATTTTATTAAAAAATTTATTTTTGCATAAAACTATTATATAATTGATATTTATTTGTTTTGATGTATAATAAGGCAAGTTTTTAAATCAAGGAGTAAGTTTTATGTCGGATATTAGAGTTCGTTTCGCTCCATCTCCAACAGGCTTTTTACATATAGGAAATGCTAGAACTGCATTATTTAATTGGTTATATGCCAAAGCTATAAAAGGAAAATTAATTCTAAGAATAGAAGATACAGACCAAGAAAGAAGCACTAAAGAAGCTGTTGATATGGCTATAAAATCATTAAAATGGCTAGGTATAGATTGGGACGAAGGTCCGGAAATCGGCGGAGATTATGGTCCGTATTTTCAGTCTGAAAGACTTGACATATATAAAAAATATACTGAAAAACTTATGGAAGAAGGAAAAGCATACTATTGTTTTTGTACTTCCGAAGAATTAGAGAAAAAATCTAATATGCAGAGAACTCTTAATCAGCCTATTATTTATGATGGTAAATGTAAAGATATACCTTTAGAAGAGGCTAAAAGAAGAGTTGCAAATGGAGAACCTGCTAAAATAAGATTCAGAGTTCCAAAAAATCAAATAGTAACTTTTGACGACTTCGTTAGAGGAGTTGTAAAAACTAATAGTGATGAAATTGGAGACATAATTATAGTTAGAGAAAATGGCTTCCCTACTTATAACTATGCTGTTGTTATAGATGATATGCTTATGAAAATTTCACATGTTATCAGAGGCGAAGATCATATATCAAATACTCCAAAACAAATACTTATATATGAAGCATTAGGTGCTGAACCTCCTAGATTTGCACATACTTCTTCAATATTAGGTAATGACAGAAAGAAATTATCAAAAAGACATGGTGCAGCTACTTTAATGGAATATAAAGATGAAGGATTCCTTCCTCAAGCTATGAGAAACTTCTTAGCTTTACTTGGTTGGACTCACCCAGAAGCTATGGAAACTATGGTTGATGATGATATGATTAAAGCATTCAAATTAGACCGTTTCTCTAAAAGCCCTGCTATTTTTGATACTGCTAAATTAAGACACTTAAATGCTTGGCATATTAAAAATACTGATTTAGATGAAATAACTGATTTATTCATACCATATTTAGTTAAAGGCGGCTTCTTAAAAGAAAATTACACAGAAGAAGAACATGCTTGGGCTAAAAAGCTTGTTTCTGTTATAAGACATAACTGTGTTGTTTTATCTGATATCGTTAAATATGTACCTGTATTCTTTGAAAATGACTTTGAACTCACTGATGAGATGAAAGAACTCGTAAACAAAGAAGAAAGCAAAAAATTACTTAAATTCATCAAAGAGGATATAGAAAATACCGAAGAAATAACTGATGAATATATGAAAGCATTAATCAAAAAAGCACAAAAAGAAACTGGATTAAAAGGTCCTAATCTATATCACCCAATACGTTATGTATTAACTGGAAGTGCTGCTGGAAGCGAACTATCTCATATATGCGAACTTCTAGGTAAAAAAAATGTTCTCTATAGATTATCTAAATACATTTAATATATTAGGGATTTAAGTATGATAAACGGTAAACCTTTGATACTTGCTGTAGATGATGAAGAACCTATTAGGGATCTTCTAACATACACCTTTGAGCCTCATAATCTCGAAGTTGTTACAGCAGAAAATGGTAAATCTGCAATAACTATATTGGAGCATAATCCTGTTGATGTTATTATTACAGATTTGCTTATGCCATCTATGACTGGACTTGCTTTAATCAGAGAAATGAAAAAAAGAAAAAGTTCTATACCTATCATAATAATAACTGCTTATGGTAACACAGAGATGGTTAAAGAAATTATTGCTGAAGGAGTATTCAGACTTATCGAAAAACCATTAGATTTTGATGTATTAGTGCCAATAGTACAAGAAGCAATAGAATACAAAAAAAATCATGAAAATAAATAATTAAAGATTTAATTATATAAAATGCTTGGGTTTAATAAAAAACTTAAGCCTTTTATTTTTTATTTATATACATTTTGCTGCATAAAAATCTATGAGTTAGTTTATGGTATAATATTATAATATTTCAAAGTATTATAAAAAATATTGACATAATAAAATATAAATATATAATGGCTTTATGTATAATTTATTTTACTTAAAAAACAGTCCAAGCTCCAAGCTCCAAGCTCCAAGCTCCAAGCTCCAAGCTCTACTATAAATTTATAGTTTTCAATAATAATAATATATCAATTAAAAATACCTATTTAATCAATAATATCCTATCTTTTGTCATTGCAAAAATTTTAATTAATAAATATATTTTTTAAGGAGAAAAATATGAAAAAACAAATTATATTTACACTATTTCTATTAATTTTTATATTCAGTTGTTCTAAAACGCCAACTGATCCAAACACTAATAATAATACTGCCCATTCACAATCTTTTACAGGTAATTTCTCATTCGGAACATTTGGGAATGCTTCTGCTTTATCTATCAATGAAGATGGAAGTATTTATATGAATATAGAGAATGGACTATTAACAATAAAAAAAGAAATGGTTACTAAAAAATCTGATTCACAGTATACAATAAAAGGACAAATGCCTACTATAAAATATGATAATACCTCATCAGCAACTACAAAATCATTAATGTTTTCTCAAAGTGCTTCTGATATGAATACTGTAGATGTATCACTTAATTTAAGCGGCGGAAGTTTATCATTATCTGGTCAAATTAATGATAATAGTGTAAGCGGAAATTTGAAAGAAGTAAGCGGATATATACCATCTGATTATACTGGAACATATTATATAGGCAATGGACAAAATGGCAATGAAATACAAATAACATCTGACGGATATGTCATTAATAAAGGATATGAAGGTGGAAACGTAATACTCGAAGAAGAATATACTGATAAATTGATAAAAATTTCTGAAAATGAATATATATTAAATCATAATTCTGCCAAAAGAAATATACCAAGCACTGGTACAATAAGTTTTGGAGAGGCAGAAAGTATTGTAATAACAGAAGCTATGAAATATTATAATATATCTCAAAAAGATACTTTAAAATTTGAAAATAATACTCTTACAATTACAGGTCAAGGTTTAACATCTACTTATAAAGATGTAGATACAATAGGAAAATATATTGAAGAAGTTGCAAAAGACAGATCATATACAAACAAAATTGACTATTCATTATTTACATTACAATTAGGAGAAGAAAGTTCTCAAACAATAAATAAAAAATAATAAAAGGCTTGGGTTCATAAAAAACTCAAGCCTTTTTAAATTTAACTAATTTATAAAATTAATCAAAAAGTTCGTCTATTTTATCTCCTGCTTTATCTAAAGCTTTTTCTGTTTCTTTTCCTGCTTTCTCGATTTTATCTTCTGCTTTGTCCATTGATTTTTCTATTTTATCAGTTACTTTATCAATTTTCTTTTCTACTTTATCATCTTCACAAGATATAAAAATCATTGACAATATCATACAAGAAATAAAAATAATTTTTTTCATAAGAGTTTACTCCATTTTAATTTATATTATAATAAAAATATTATTTAATCAGCTAATGAACAATAAAGAATAGCCCAATAAGTATTTTTAGCATTCTTATATATACCTACTCCAATGTACGTATAGTCTATATCCAAAATAGATGATGAATCATTTTGGTCTTTCATCATAGCTCTAAAAATTCCATCTGCTGTTTGATGTCCGCTTCTTATAGATTCCCCATAATATGCCACTCTAATATTATTGTCTGTATAAACTGTATATATCTCTCTGCCGTCCGGTCTTGATGATTCAAATACTTCTGCTATCTCCTCTGCTCTTATCGCTGCCACATTCTTTAATTCATCACTTGTTTTATACTCATAAAGACCTGCTTTTTTCCTTTCAGCATTAATTAATTCAAGTAATTTAGCCGCTTCTTCAGGATCCTGAGAAAACAAAGGCAAAGAATATACTAAAATACAAAACAAAAATAAAATGATATTTTTCATAATACTATCCTAAATAAAAACTATATATTTTAAAAGCATTATAATAGATAATAGTAAAACATTTTGTACTACTTTTTTGTTATTACATCAAATATCCGTTACTTTTTTCTAAAACTTCAGCGTATTTTTTTACACCGGTATTAACATTCATAAAACTTTTATCATAACCAGCATTTCTTAATTTTTTCAAATCTGCTTGAGTATATTTTTGATATTTGCCTTTTAAAGCATCTGGGAAAGGTATATATTCTATTTCAGCATTAGAATAAACTTCTTTTAATGCCTTAGCTATTTCAACAAAACTTTCTGCATTTCCTGTACCGCAATTAAATATACCTGATTTATCTGCATTTTCAAAGAAGAAATTATTAACTGAAACAACATCATCAATATGAACGAAATCTCTTAAGAAATTTTCACTGCCTTCAAATATTTTCATCTTTTCGCCTGCTTTAATTTGATTAAATAAATGAAAAGCTACTGATGCCATTCTTCCTTTATGATTTTCTTGAGGACCATAAACATTAAAATATCTTAATCCTACAACTTGAGTATTAACTTTATTTTCTCTAAATAATTTATTTAAATATCTGTCAAATTGATATTTTGAGAAAGCATAAACATTCAAAGGATACTCATTTTTTTCATCTTCTTCAAAACCATTTTCACCATTACCATATACAGAGGCACTTGAAGCATAAAAAAGTCTTATTTTCTTATCCAAACATATATGAAGAATATTTTTTGTATATTCATAATTATTTTTCATCATATATTTGCCGTCTGTTTCCATAGTATCAGAACAAGCACCCTGATGAAATATTGCATCAACTTTATTATTATTTACAAATGAAGTTAAATAATCTAAAGTAAATTCTTCTTTATCCATATAGTCTTTAAACTTAATTCTATTTAAATTCTTATGTTTGGAAACATTTTTCAAATTATCAACTATTAATATATCATCAATACCTAAATTATTTAATCCTCTTACTATATTAGAACCTATAAATCCAGCTCCGCCTGTTACTATAATCATATTTATACTCCTTTAATTTTATTTTGTTAATATTAAATTAACTATTAATTTTTTTTATAATATTTGTAGTAGAATAACCATCTACAAAATCAATCAATATTGTCTGTTTTGCATATTCTCTGCCTACTACATTTTCTATTTTATAGTCGCCGCCCTTTACTAAAATATCTGGTTTAACAATCTTTATCAATTCAAGAGGTGTATCCTCATCGAATATAGATATAAAAGTAATACATTCCAAAGCAGCTAAAACTATAGCTCTGTCAATCTCATTATTTATTGGTCTGTCATTACCTTTTAAACGCTTAACAGAATCATCACTATTAAGCCCAAGTACAAGTAAATCTCCCAATTCCCTAGCCTTTTGTAAATACTCAACATGTCCTCTATGAAGTATATCAAAACAGCCGTTTGTAAATACTATTTTTTTATTTTCTTTTCTATATTCATCTAGTATACTAGATAAATTATTTCTTTCTATAAGTTTTTTATTCATATTAAAATCTATTCCAATTATATATTTATTTAATTATAGCATAGAACATATTAATAACAAGAATATAAAATTGTTAATACTTATAAGATTTGAGCAAAATATATAATAACACTATATAAACCGATTATACTTCTATAGTAAGTCCGTCATAAGCAGGATGCATATTAGATGGAAGTTCTCTTTCTAAATGCCTATGCAATACATCATGTGTCATATGCGTAAAATAAGCCTTTTTAACTCCCAATTTATCAGCTATATTAACTGATTCCTGTAATGATAAATGTGTATGATGCGGTCTGTATCTTAAACCATTCAAAACTAAAATTTCTGTTCCTTCTATCAATTTAAAACTTTCATCGCTTATGAAACTGGCATCAGTTATATAAGTAAAATTATTAAATCTATATCCTAATATATCCAAAATACCATGCTTTACTGGAATAGGAGTAACTTTAATATCATCAAAAATCATAGTATTTTCAATATGATGAAAAACTACTTGTGGAAGCCCTCCTCCAACTTGAATTGGATTAAAAAAGAAATCGTATTTATCTCTCAATATATCCATAGTATTTTTATTACCATAACAATCTATAGAATCATGCATAATAAAATTTAATGATCTTAAATCCACTATACCTGAAGTATGATCCGCATGAGAATGTGTATAAAATACAGCATCAAGCCTATCAATTTTTTCTCTAAGCATTTGATATCTGAAATCTGCTGAAGTATCTACAATATAATTTTTATTATTATGCTGAATTAAAATAGAAGAACGTGTCCTTTTATCTCTTTTATCTTTGCTGCTGCATACTTTACATTTACAGCCTATCATAGGTACACCGTCAGAAGTGCCTGTTCCTAAAAAAGTTATCTTCATAAAATTGCACCTCCATTTATTAATACTAATTAATATTATATAATTTTTATTCTTAATATCAATAAGTATTTTTATAAATGAAGGTGCTCAAATACTAATTATATCGATTTAACTAATTTTCTTTATAATCCATTGATAAGATAAAGCATCTTCTAATATCTCACCAAGTAAAAGACCTATATTCATCAACTCTTCACCTGTATAGATTTTATTAGAATCATTTATTTTATACTGAGATTTTGCATCCAATCCTTGTAAACGCAAACGCTTAGTAACTAAATTAGGTCTTACATTTATTTGCACATAAGTAACAACTATTGTTTTTTCATCAATACTTTTATAAAGCCAAGCATATTCATTACCTGCATCTAAACCTTTTAAACGGTAAAGACTTCCAAATTGAACTGTACTTCTTATAGATTTATACAATTCTAATTTTTCGGATATAACTTTTTTATCTTCTTCACTGATCTTATTTAAATTAAGCTCTAATCCTAAATTACCCCAAGACGCAACATTAGCTCTTGTTTCTATTCTTTCTTTTCTATGAGTTTGATGATTAGGTATATCTGAAATATGACAAGCTAAAGATATTGAAGGATAAATCAAAGAAGCACCATATTGTATAGCAAGTCTTTCTATAGCATCAGTATCATCACTTGTCCAAACTTGAGGCATATAATATAGCATACCAGCATCACATCTTCCGCCGCCGCCTGCACAGCTTTCAAACAATACATTAGGAAATGCATTAACTATCTTTTCCAATACGCTATAAAGTCCTAACATATATCTATGAGCCTGTTCTTTTTGTCTTTCAGGGCTTAAATAAGAAGAACCCATATTAGTAATATTTCTATTCATATCCCATTTAATATAAGAAATATTGTTTTTAGATAAAAGTTCTGTCATGAAATTAACTATGTATTCGCATACTTCAGGATTGCTCAAATCTAAAACATACTGATGTCTTGATGTTTCTATTTTTCTGTTCTTTACTTGAATAGCCCATTCTGGGTGCTTACGGAATAAATCACTATCAGGAGATACCATTTCTGGTTCAACCCATAATCCAAAACTTATTCCTTTTTTATTTACTTCATCTATTAAATTTGATAAACTTCCTCCAAGTTTTTTTTCATTAGGAGTCCAATCACCAAGAGAACTTTTATCATCATCTCTTTTTCCAAACCAGCCGTCATCTAATACAAATAATTCAGCACCTATTTTATTTCCTTCTTCTGCTAGTTTCAATAAACTTTCTTTATTAAAATCAAAATAATTAGATTCCCAACTATTAATTAAAATAGGACGTTCTTTATAAGCATACTTTCTTGACATTAAACAATCTTGATAAAGTTTATGGAATGTTCTTGACATCTCTCCTAAACCTTTATTAGAATACACTAATACTACTTCAGGAGTTTGGAATTCCTCATTAGGCATTAATGTCCAGCCGAAATCAAAACTATTTATTCCCATTTGAAATCTAGTATTCAAATGCATATCTACTTCCGCACTTGCAGTAAAGTTTCCGCTGTAAACAAAATTCATAGCATATACTTCGCCGTTATTTTCATCAGTATTTGGAGATATTAAAGCCGCAAAAGGATTTTGTCCATGTCCTGAAGCTCCTCTTGCACTTCCTATAGACTGCATTCCCTGTTCTAATCTTCTTCTTTTTATATGACATTCTCTGCCCCAAGCACCTGCTAAATGTAAAAACTCAAAATTAGAGTCTTGAATATCAATATTTGCTGAAGCTATTTTTTCTATATACAAAGAATCTGCAGAATTTTTATTTATAACTTTTACTGATTTAGTTATAGCATTATGTTTTTCAAATACTGCTAAAGTAATTATAACTTCCACTTGTTTTAAATCATCAAACAAAACTAATTCTAATACTTCACTATCATCATCTGACAATACTGTAGGAAGTCCTTCTAATTTTTTCTTATTCTTATATATATTATGTGATTTATAACGTAAGTCTGTAATCCTTGAACCATCTTTATGAACGAAATGAAAAGCAGGTTCTTTTAAATCTGTATAACCATAAGAAGGATATATTTGAGGTATAACTTCTAATTGGAATTTTTTTCTATTATCTGTATCAGCCATATAATTAGCTTCAGTAATACCGTCAATAATATAATCTATATCAATTGCTTCTATTCTGCTTCCCCAATATGGTAAAAATACATAATTGTCTTCATGAACCATTACAACCAAAGATGTAGAAATAGTGTTTAAAAAGAATAATTTTCTTTTTTTATCATTTTCAATAATGCTGATCATTTTTTTATATCTCCTAAATATAGAAATAAATTCTTTGATAAATAATATAAATAATTCTAAAGTTTTCAATAGTATTAAATAAAAAATATTGAATTTATATGACTTTTTAAGAAAAAATATAGTAATCTATTACATCATATAATACAAATTTAAAAAATAATAAAATAATTAAGATTTTTTCTCTAATAACGAAATAACTTCTATATGATAAGTGTCCGCAAACATATCTATAATATTTAAATCTGATAATTTATAATAATCTTTAATTAAATTTATATCACGTGAAAAAGTCATAGGATCACATGAAACGTATATAATTTTTTTGGGCTTAATTCTAATAATATTTTCCACAACATTTTTATTTAAACCCTCTCTAGGCGGGTCTACTACTAAAACCTCTATATCATAATTAATATTTTTTAAAGTTAATGCGGCATCCTCATTTATAATATTTATTCCGTACTTTGAAGCAACAGTTACTGAATCTTTACTTATCTCTGATGAAATCAATTTATAATCATTATTAAAATTATTCAAGATATTCAAGAAAGCTGAAGTAAAAAATCCGCTTCCTGCATAAAGTTCAACTATTATTCTGTCATTATCATTTAAATATTTTACAACTTCTTTTTGAAAATCATTTAATAAATATAAATTACTTTGAAAAAATGTTCTATGACCAATACCTACATCACCATACTTAGTTTTATAAACAATAGTATCATCACCATAACTTTTTATTGTTTTATTATGCTTAACACTAATTCCATTGAAATATTTATTAAAACATTTTAAATTAGTTTTTTTATTAACTTCAAGAAAAGCAATGGCTTCATCATTATTATTTTCTAAAGCATATATACTGCCTGTTATATTATTTTCTGATATAAAATTTTTAATTCTTTCAAATAAGCTTTCTTTTAATATAACACATTCATCTATATTGACAAAATCATTAGTTTTAAATTTATAAAATCCAACTTTTCCATTAACAGAAACCATATTAACTCTAAGTCTGTAATTGGAATTATTATTATAAATAATTTTTATGTCATTATTATATTCAATATTTCTAACAGCATTCAAAACTATATTTTTCTTTATATCCAACTGTTTTTTATAATCAATATGATTAAATACACAGCCTCCGCAAATACCAGCATATTTACATTTTGGATTAATTCTATATTCTGACGGTTCTATTATCTTATTTATAGATCCATAAGAAAATTTTTTAGTTTCTTTTATTATATCAATATCTAATATATCATTTTCCACACAATGAGGCACAAATATTACTTTACCGTCATTATCTTTAGCAATTCCATATCCGCCATAAGCTGTATCAATTATTTTCACTTCCATAAACAAACAACATACAAATTAATTTTTTATTTATATAAACAATTATTTATCAATTAAAAAAATCTAAAATTTTAATAAATATAAAACCTTCAAAGTTTTTCAACTTCTTCTAAACTTAAACCTGTATTATCACTTATAAATTTATTATCGAGTCCTGATTTCTTAAGACTTTTTGCTATATTTATTGCCTTATTTTTTTCACCTTGTTCTATGCCTTGTTCTATGCCCTTCTCTATACCTTGTTCTATACCTTCTTTTATACCTTCTTCTTTTCCTAATCTTCTTTCTTCATCAAGCATTATTTGATTACCATATAAATAAGCCTCTTTCTTCTCATATTCCATCATCATCAATTTACTTTTTACAAAATTATTATATTTTTTTTGTACTTCTTCCATTATAGGTTTTTCTTTTACTATTTCAGACATAGAAGCCTCCAAATTTTTGCTTGTAAATATTTTTAACCAACAGTTTAAATCTTTACTTAATATGTTTTTCTTGAATTTTTTTAACTCTATTATATGTATTTGAAGATGATCTGTTAATAACTTTTTATTATTCATCTCATAAAGCATATAACAAGAATGTATATTTTTTGTCTTATCTAAATTGAAATTTAATAGATTAATACTTATTACAGGAGTTAATTCATCATATCTTTCACCATGCTTTAATAGCTTATTGTAATTAGCTGCCCAATAATAAAGTATTCTCTCTGGAAATCTTGAATTACCTTGTAATTGTATCTCTATTATGACTACTGAACCATTTTGAGTAATACATTTTACATCGACAATAGTTTCCTTTAAGTTTTTATTTTTCTTTAGATTAAAAGGGGTTAAAATTTCAACAGAGCGGAAAGTCTTCATATTGGCATTAAGCATTATAGAATTTATAAAATCTAAAAGTATAGACTCACTGCTTCCCTTATCAGTAAAGAGATATCGTACAAAATAATCATTTAAAGGATTGAAATATTTTTTTATATTTAAATTATTTCTCATAAATATATTATACTGAAAATATAAAGTTTGTCAAAATAAAAAATGATTAACAAATTAAAAATAATCTGAGAAATAAGCCTGTTCTTTTGGTATAATAGACTCCAATAAATTTATACCTTTAGTACTTGATTCTATTCTTCCAATTTTGTACAAATAAGAAGGTGTTTTATAACTCATAAGCATAGTTGTAAGTGTCTGAATATCCATTTTCACAATAAATCTATCTTTACCATTTCTTTTATATTCTTTATTCAGTCGTTTACATACAACCTCTCTATTTTCGTCCCAATAAATCAGAAAACTTCCATTATTCCATTTTGCCATATTATCTTTTATTATCAAATTGATTTTTTTATTTTTTGGTTTTCTTAAAAAAGGATAATTAGCAATAAAGCCTTTAACATCGGTAATTCTAGCCATTATATATGGTCTTATAGTTTCTTTTATTTCGCTATCCTCAAGCAAAAAAGCTACAGGTTCATTAGTATAATTATAACCTTGAACTTTATCTACCATAGAAAAATGTGCTGATATATAATTCCAAAGTCCCAATCTTGCCTCAAAATTCAAATATACCATTTCCTTAACATGAAAAACATCATTTTCTATAACATATACTAAAAAGCCTTTAGCCTCTTCTTTTTCATCATAATATATAGCAACTATAGTATCATCAACGTCCCATCTCCAATATTCTTCCCATTCCAAATCACCTCTAATCAAAGCACCATGCCTAATATGTGAAAATTTATCATAAAGTCCTTTCAAATCCTCACTATCAGTAGCAACACGTTCTACCCTTCCCTTACTTGTCATAGTTTTTGGTAATTGAGTATCTTTAATAGTAAAACTCATTTTGTCAGAAATAATTTCCCAACCTTTCCTTCTATAAAATGGAATAGAATATGGGTACAATACAGATATGGTTTGTCCTTCTTTTTTCATGTTCTCAATGCTTTTTATCATCAAATCATTCATAAGTCCCAAATTAGAATATTCCGGATATGTAGCAACTCCTGTAACTCCAGCCATTTTATATATGACACCATGAATATTCATTTTCATAGGATAAACAGCAATTTGAGAAGCAAGTTTTTCACCGTCAAACCAACCTAATACTTTGGCCTTGCTTAAAACAGCAGATTTAGATTGTTTTATTTCATCTATTTCATAACCTAAATTTATAAGTTCATTATTACTTACTTGGAATGCATATCTTAATAAATTATTAAAATCATCTAAATCTTCTATTGTTAAATATCTTATTTTAAATTTATCTTTCTTTCTTTTTATTATGCTTTCTTTTGAATCTTCTTTTTTATTATGATTACTCATAAAAATTACCTATTATTTTGATAATATAAAAATAATAATACTAAAATATTTATAATTGTCAATTTAAAAAATAAAGCGTTAAAAATACAAAATTAATTATTATCAGAATTTTCTATATTAGCCATAAAAATCTCATCAGAAGGCAACACTAAATTATCAACATCATCTTCTTTACCCTGACAAAGTTTGAAAAAATCACAAAACTCACAATGCCTTCCTACTTTTTTATCAAAAGCCCTGTCATATCTTATATCATCAACAATTTCATCAAACCATTCTCTTAAATAATTAATAGATTCCGGAGTAAATTCTATTGTATCAAATTTATCATCTTCAAAATGATAATAAGAACCGCTAGTAACTTTACATTTAAGACCATCTAATATACAAGCATACAATTTAAGCTGTATAGTTTTTCTGTCTCTTTCATCATTATCTTCACCAACATCATAATACTTTGTAGTTTTATAGTCTACTATTTGTAAAGTTCCATCAGCAGACAAATCTATTCTGTCTATTCTTCCAAATAAAATATAATCTCTGACTCTATTTTCCATATAGCTTTCCATTCTATATGGAACTTTCTGACCAAATGAATTAAAGAAATTAGAAAGCATATAAAGACCTCTTTCTCCTAATTCCTTTTCTTCTTCTCTATTATTGAAAAAAGCTCTTATGCCGCTTCTTTTCCACACATTTCTAAATATATTATGCAAATTATCCAATGTGCGTTCTTCAGCTCTTTGCTCGTAGAATTCTTTACATGCTAAATGAATGGCATTACCAAAGATAAAGTAAACATTAACACTTCTTTTTTGCTTTTTGAAAGGCTTTTCTATATATGTATATCTATACTTTCTAGGACAAAGCAAATATGTAGACATGCTATATTCACTAAATCTTTGTAATTTTTTTGATTCCATAATTATTGATTAACAGTTTCTTCTACTTCAGTAATTTCTGATGTTTCAGCCACATCAGTTGTTTCAGTATATTTATTCAATAATGCTTTTATATCTGTATCAGTAGTAACATCAATAGGCTTTTTACCTTCTATATCAGCAATATTGGCATCAGCACCATTTTTCAAAAGTATTTCAACTGCTCTGTAACTATCTGAAGCTGCAGCAAAATGTAATGGAGTCCAACCATCATCATCTTGTAAATTAACATTTGCTTTATATCTAAAAAGTACAGCTATTACTGGAACCTGATTATTCATAGCAGCCCACATTAAAGGTGTAGTTCCTGTATTATCTCCTATATTAGCAATATCCACACCTGAATTTTTTGCTGCACTAGAATCTAATATAGCACTTACAACATTAGCATATCCTCTTGCTGCAGCAATATGTATAGCCATAGCATCATCTATAGTATCTTTAGCTAATACATCAGCACCATAACTTAAAAGTATAGTTACTATATCATAATATCCATAATAAGAAGCAAGTAAAAGAGGTGTTTGTCCGTCTGCATACCATTTATTATCCCCTTCTGTAAATATAGTATCTACAGGCAAAACAGGATTCATATTTATTTTTTTATGAGATAATAATTCTTTTACTATAGCTGCATTATTAGCTTTAACAGCTACATGTAAAGCAGACCAACCTTCTTCATTTACACTATTAACATCTGTTCCTTGAGCTAATAACTCTCTAACCTTTTTTATATCACCATTTTCTATAGATGAAAAAAATATGTTGTTAGTACCGTTAGTAGTATCTTGGTTTTCAGCTTCCTGTGAATATAAGGCAAAAGTTAATAAAAATAAACTAATAATTATATATACCTTTTTCATAAATAATATATCCTCATTATAAATTATAACATTGCAAATTATAGTATAAAAATATAAAATAAGCAATAGAATAATTTTACATAATATTAACTGATATATTGACTTATATTAACTAATATTATATTATAAAAGGCATGTATTATGAAATCAAGACACAAGACACAAGACACAAGACACAAGACACAAGACACAAGACACAAGACACAAGACACAAGACACAAGACACAAGACA
>NZ_CALXRM010000020.1 GCF_944390845.1 uncultured Brachyspira sp. | reverse complement strand
ATTTAATATACCTAAACAACTATATTTTGTCAATTTTGATATCTTGGCAGATGTATTATCAACTTTTTTGACGCACACGCTCTGCGGACTTCGTCAAAGTTGCAAAAAACGCAAATACTACAACCTTATATTATTACAATATGTATTAAATTTATGGTAATACCTAAAATTTAGGTTAAAATTTAGTCTTTTTGGTTCTTTGTGCCACGCCACAGGCACTCCCTTTCAGTCGCAAAAGAACTGGTGGTGTTACGAAGTACGCAGAGCGGTGGGGGTAGTCCCCGCAAATAACCTAAATTTAAAATTGTATTTTTTGACAAACTTAAAAATTTTCAGTATATATTAAATTTCAAAACAGATAAATAAATTAGTTTTAGAATTTATTATTTATATAATTAGAATTTATTATTTATATAATAGGAAGGCTTTATATAAAACCCTCCTATTATAAAAGCATAATATAATTAAATAGCTGAATATGATTTCTCAAATTTTTGAGAATCACATAAACTTTTTTTATGTAAATTATAGGCTATTAAACATAAAATTATCTGCACCATAGATGATATTGGTGTAGCAAGTCCTATAGTAAAAAGCGAAGCATTATCAATCTGACTCATTAAATATACAACAGGTATTCTTACAAAAAATGCCCCTACTATTCCTTGAATCATAACAAACAATGTTTTTCCGCATCCGTTAAAATATCCTACAAAACAGAATAAAATAGCGGTAAGCATACAGTCTATAGCATAAGCTTTCAAATAACTATGCGATGCTAATATAACAGTATTTTCTTTTGAGAATATATTTGATAATAATGATCCGAAAAAGAAAGAAAATATTCCCATAATTATTCCAGCTATAAAAGCCGTTCTAATGCCGTAAATTAATGCTTTTTTAGAACGTTCATATAATCCTGCACCATTATTTTGTGCTACAAATGCAGATATTGACTGCATATAGGCAGAAGCAACAAGCATTAAAAATACACATACTTTTTCAGCTACTCCAACAGCTGCAGATTACATTACTCCCATTCCATTAACTATTACCTGTATGAATAAAAATGAAAACTGAACAAGCATTTCCTGTAAAGCAATAGGGGAACCTATAAACAGTATTCTTTTTACAGATTCTTTTTCTAATTTGATATATTTTCTAGAAAATGTAAAAGGAAGTTTTTTCTTACTTATAAAATAAAGTGAAAATATTACACTTACAGCCTGAGAAGAAATGGTAGCAATGGCAGCACCAGAAGCTCCCATATCGAAAACGGCAACTAATATAATGTCTCCTACTATATTAATAAAACAGGCAATAGCAACAGTAATTAATGGAGTTTTTGAATCTCCAATTCCTCTAAATACTGCACCTATACAATTATATGCTACTATAAATATTGTTCCTATACCGCATATTTTTATATAATTGCTTGTTTGTGTAAATGCTTCTTTTGGGGCATGCATATATACTGCAATTTGATCGCTGAAAGGAACTATAAAGAAAGTAATTATAACAGCGATAACTGAAAAAATAATAATTCCGCTTCCTATTCCCTGTGCTGCTTTTTGGCTTTTATTTGCTCCTATAGCTTCTCCTACAAATACAGTTACACCCATAGTAAGTCCTGTTATTATCATAGTTATCATATTGAATAATTGACTGCCTGAAGCAACTCCAGACTGTTCATTAGTTCCTGCAAACTGTCCTACTATTATCAAGTCTGCAGCTCCGTACATAGCCTGCAGAAATAATGCCAAAAGTATTGGAAAAGCAAATGAAATTAATGATTTTAATATTTTTCCTTGCGTTAAAGTTTGTTCTTTCATTTTATAACTCCTATTATTAATTTTTATGTTCAATATTGGTTTTGTATATGGCAAAATAAAATCCAAAAAAAAAGCTGAATAAGAAAACGGGGATTCCACCCGTCATCTTATCCAGCTAATAACTTCAAATGTTATTTCACCCTCCGATGAACGATATTTATAATAATATATAAATAATAAAAAGTCAAATTTTGGACTAATAAATTTATATATTTTTTATAAATTTTATTTGCTTTATATATGTATATTGAAATAAATACATCTATATAGTATACTTATTTTAATAATATTAAAGGAAAAACTATGAAGAAAATATTTGTACTCATTACAATAATGTCTTTAATTATAATTCAATGCGGTAATAAAAATTCATCTAATAATCAAACAGATGTTAATACAAATACTGTTAATACAAATGAGGCAGTACAGTCAAATGAAACTATACCAGCAACAAAAATATTATCACAGGCAGATGCAGCATTTTTAGATAAAGTAAAAAATAAAATAATTATAAGCGGTATGGCAAAATATACTTTTAAAGATAACGGCGATATAGAATATCTATATGATTCCGGAAGTTATAGAGAAGATAAAAATTATATCTTTGAATCTTCAAAAGACGGAACTAATGCTTATTATTATGAAACTTATAATATACAGGATAAGTACGAAAAAGGACCAAGTAATATAGCTACAAATTATAAAGGCTTTTCAGTAAAAAATGGAATTCTTTATGAGGATAATTATCAAGGTTATGAAGGCGATCCTAATGAAACTATAATGGTTAAATGGGAAAAAGAAAATTATTATTCTAATTACTATTATAGAGAAGTAAAAGAAAATCCTAATTTTGATAATTTCCCTTATGAAAATAAAGCTGATGTAACCTTTGAAGCGTATAATGAAAGACAGCAAGGTATATTAATATCAGAATCAGAGTATAAACCAGAAGAAGTAGGTAATATTAATACTTATAATTTTAACGGTATATATTCAAATAATAATTCTTCTATAGAATTAAAGAAAAATAATGATGAAACTTTCTATTTATATGCTATTAACATAACTATAGATGAAAACGGACAAACAGTAACTAATATTCAAAGTACAGATGTTAGTAAAATGGTATTACAAGAGAATCAGTATGTTGAACCTCATTGCGGTATAGGTTCTCATACTTTAGATTATGAAGAGACTGTAGGAATGGATGGAGGTTATATTATATCTATTCAGCCTATAAATGCTGATACTATTATAGTAACAGAGCCTAATGGAAGCTATGGATTTACTGGAGTATATAAAAAAGCTCCTGAAATAGTGGATGCTATAGATGCTAATGATAAAAGCACTAAAGAAAAAGCATATTATAATGCTTGCAGATGGTATGCTGAAAATTATAGTGAATTAAATGATATTTTTAATAAAATAGTAGATTTCGATTTTGAGGGCGGCGGATATTATGAGATTAATATGGAGAATGTATATCTCTATATAGCTAAATTTAAAAATTCGGGATATTTTTCTGATAATTATATTAAAAATTTAGAAAATAGTTTTGAAGAAATAAAAAATAATTTGGAAGAAAATAAACAAAGTGATGGAACTGTTGATGGTATGGAAGCAGACTGGTTTTTAGCTACACAAGAGATTGATTATTATCTTAATATTATAACTAATGAAATGACGCTTAAAAATGTAGTAAATTATGACGATGAAGGAAAGTCTTTATGTATAAGTAATGAGGCAGGAGAGTTTGTAATTTTAGAGGTTAAAAAATATGGTGATGAATGGTTAATTGAATAATAAATATTTAATAATATAGTTAAATTAACGCACGGTTAACATAATTTTAAATATTAAAATAAATTAGAATTCTAAATTAATCAATATTTTTAATTTCATTCTGCGTGCGGTAAATACTTTATAAATTTAAAAAAATTAGGGTGGGTGTTATATTGTTTATTAAAGCTAATTAAGAAAAATAATATTGTGATTATAGATATAGGTTAATAAACCTAAAGGGTGGGGGTATTAGAATAATTCAAAAAAGAAAATTATTCTAAGTCCCGCCCTTTTTGTTTTTATGTTTTTATTAGAATATATAATATTTTTTATTTTTTATGCGTAATTATAAAAAGCACGCCCGCCCAAACGGAGATTAGATTTATAGAATTATTCACCGCACGTTAAACATTATTAATATAATAGAAGATAATAATTGTAATTATTGTTTTATTTATATTTATAATTTTGTTAAGCGTGCGGTGATAAAGTTTATTATTTAATACTTTTGTTTTTATTATATTTCTTGTTAAGAACCCTAGAAGAACAATCCAAACCATAATCAGCAAAATCCTGTTTATCTTTCATATAATAAGCAAGACCAGCAACCATAGCAGCATTGTCAGTAGTATATTTTAAAGCAGGAAGATAACATTCAAAATCCTTAGAGTTTCCAAATCTCTCACGTAAATAACTATTGCATGCTACTCCGCCAGATAATGTAACTCTTTTAATACCGCTTTTTTCTATATACTTAAGAGTTTTTATATAGAGAGGTTCTATTGCACTAATTTGAAAAGCAGCCGCTATATTTTCATTAGTAGCTTCATAACCTTCTTTTAAATATTTTTTTGTAGAGTATACACAAGCAGTTTTTAATCCGCTGTATGAGAAATTGAATTCATCTATTCCATTAAGAAGTACTATAGGATATTTTATAGCTTCTTTGTTGCCTTCTTTTGCCAGCTTATCTATTATAGGGCCGCCTGGATATCCTAAATTTAAAAATTTTGAAACTTTATCATAAGCTTCACCAACAGCATCATCTAAAGTTGTTCCTACTACTTTGTATTCACCGTAATCATGTACTTCTGTTATTATAGTATGTCCTCCGGATACAACTAATGCTATATACGGAAATTCTATATTATTTGTAAGATGAGGTGAATAAATATGTGCTGCTATATGGTCTAATGCCAATAATGGTTTATTTAATGAAAAAGCTAAAGCCTTTGCACTTCCAACTCCAACAAGCAATGAACCTAAAAGTCCAGGTCTGTTAGTAACAGCAAATATATCTATTTTATCCAAAGTTAAATTTGCATCTTTTAATGCTTTGTCTATAACATATAGTATAGCTTCTAAATGTTTTCTAGCTGCTATCTCAGGAACTACACCTTGAAAATCTTTATGAGCATCTATTGATGAACTTAATACTGATGATAAAACATTATTTCCATTTTCTACTATAGCAACTGAAGTATCATCACAGGAAGTATCTATACCTAATATTATCATGTTTTCTCCAATATTATTAAAATAATTATATTGATATTAATATATATTTTTTTCAGATATTTGTAAATAGTTTTATTTTATAGAGTAATGTATTTATTGATTATATTGATAAAGTTATATATTTTTATTAAATATGATTACCGAGTTTTATGTGTATTTTAATTCAAATGGAATAAATTTTAATAATAGTTTTATTAAACAATGGACTTGAATATTATATCTAAGCCCATTGTTTATTTTTTATAATTAATTTAATCTTTTATTTTTGAAGCCATTATATTAGCTACTATTGAACCTGATATATTATGCCATACACTAAATATAGCTCCCGGTACTGTTGCAAGTGCCATTGATGCAAAATGAGTTGCAGCAAGAGAAGTTGCAAGTCCTGAGTTTTGCATGCCAACTTCTATTGATACAGCTTTACATTTAGCATTGTTTAATCTGAATAATTTACCTAATAAATAGCCGCATAAATATCCTAAACAATTATGAAGTACAACTACTATTATAACTAAATAACCAACCTGCATTAATCTTTGTGAGTTTGCTGATACAACGGCAGCTACTATTGCTACAATAGCAAGTACTGATATTAAAGGAAGTATTTCTTTTATGCTGTTTGTAAATTTATAAAAGAATTTATTTATTATAAAACCCAAAGCTATAGGAAGTATAACAACCTGTACTATTGATACGAACATACTCACAGCATTAACATCAACCTTTTGTCCTGCATATAATAAAGTGAGTAATGGAGTTGCAAAAGGTGCAAGTATTGTTGATACGGAAGTCATACCCACAGATAAAGCCACATCGCCTTTAGCTAAATATGTCATAACATTTGATGAAGTTCCGCCGGGACAAGTTCCTACAAGTATAACTCCTACAGCAAGTTCAGGAGGAAGTTTAAAAATAATAGAAAGCAGGAATGCAAGTAAAGGCATTATAGTAAATTGTGCTATAGCTCCTATTATTATATCTTTTGGTCTTGTAAATACCACTTTAAAATCTTCCAGCTTTAATGTAAGCCCCATACCAAACATTACTATCATTAATAGATAGTTAACATAACTTGTTTTGATAAAGCTTACTGTATTTGGAAAGAATAATGATACAGCAGCTACTATTAATACTATAACAGCCATATACTTGCCAAAGAAATTGCTTATTTGTTTTAATGTTTTCATTTTTTTATCCTTTTTATAAATTATTTTTTATCATTGTTTATTATTGAAATCTTCTAAATCTATTATAGCCTTTAATATCATTTCCTTATCAACTTTATACGGACTTATATTTAAATCTTTTCCTGCAAGAACTTCTTCCAATGCATGATTAAGTTCTTCATCTTCCAAACTTGCTTTATTTATTCCTATATCTTTTAAACATGTTGGCAGAGATATAGATTTATTGAATCTGAAAATATTTTCTCTTGCTTCATATTGTTCGTCCATAGTAAGAAGCAATAATATTCCATAAGATACTAATTCACCATGAAGCAGTTTTTCTCTTATTCTTTTTACTTTTGTAAATCCAGTATGCATGCCATGTGCTAAGGATACATGATAATCATCTTTAGCCATTACTGATGTTAAACCTGTAGTATATATTATATGAAGTATTATTCTATTTAAAACATCAGTTACCTTTTTATTTTTAAAATCGTTTATAGCTTCTGAATAATGTTTTAATATATCATTGGAACAGTTTTTTATTATTTCTATTCCTAAGAAATTTTGATAATTTAAATTCTCATTTCTTGTAGAGAATAAAGCTTCATACTGTTTGGAAACTGCATTACCTATACCGGCTCTGAAATAATTTTCAGGAGAATTTAATATGATATCAGTATTTATAAATGTATGCAAAGGAGGTCTTTTCTCAGCAAACATTTTTTGAAAGCTTCCGTCACTATGATAAACAACAGAAAGACCAGTTACAGCAGCACAATTTGAAGCTAATGTTGGAAATGTAAATATAGGCTTATTTATAGTATGTGCTAAAACTTTTGATGTATCTAATGATCTTCCTCCTCCAACAGCGAATATCATATCAGCCTCCATTACAGCCTGTTTATTTTTTAGTAAATCTACATTTTCAAAGGTAGACTTGTCGCCGTAATGAAACATTCCTGTTATGGTTATATCTTTTATATTGTTTAATATTAATTCTATTGATGCCTGCAGAGATTTTTTACCTGATATTATAACAGCTTTTTTACCATAATTTGAACATATACTATATATATCTTTATAAGCATCGCTTCCTATACTAAAGTTTGTTAAAAATAAATTTTCTTTACTCATTTTTTATCCTTATAATTAATATTTTATTTTTATTTTTTTAAGCGGTAAACTAGAATATGATAATTAAGAAATAAAGTTTACTGCAATTAATAATAAATTTTATTCTTTTGTCCTTGCCGCCATTATATTAGCAACTATTGAACCTGATATACAATGCCATACGCTCCTATAGCACCAGGTACTGCAGCTAATGCCATATATGCAAAATGTGTTGAAGCTAGTGAGGAAGCTAATCCGGCATTTTGCATACCAACTTCTATAGATATAGTTTTGCATTTAGCATTATTGAATTTGCATACCTTTCCTAAGAAATAGCCAAGCATATAACCTAAAGTATTATGTATTATTATAACTATAACTACCAAGTGACCAACCTGCATAAGTCTTTGAGAGTTTGCAGATACTACAGCAGCTACTATTGCAACAACTGCTACTACTGATATTAAAGGAAGTACATCTGGCTATATCTTTTGGTCTTGTGAATAATACTTTGAAATCTTCAACTTTTAATGTTATACCCATACAGAACATTGCTGTCATAAGAAGATAGTTAACATAAGTTGTTTTTATAAAACTTACAGATTTTGGGAAGAATAAAGATACTGCTGCTACAACCAATACTATAACTGACATATATTTACCGAAGAAATTACTTATTTGTTTTAATGTTTTCATTTTTAATTATCCTTTTTTATTATTATTTAAATTTTATTTTATTATTTTTATATTAGATTTGTTTCAAAACTTATTAATATTGATTAAATAATATTTAATATATTTTAGTATTTAAAAATGCGGTTCTTCGCGAAGCGTATCCGAGCCTGTTGAGGATATATCTTCTCGCCGCAGGCGGGTTTCGCCTTATACCAATACCGAAAGGTACCTTGCCTATGGCACGCAGAGCGTCGGTAAAAGAAGTAGGGTGTTACCCTACGGGTACGCTTCGCGGTGGGCAAAGCCCCATTATAAAATTTAAATACTATAATTATTACCAATATATTTAAAAGTTCTAAGACAAGTCTATTGCTTTATAAAATTAATTTTTAATAATCATACTTTTCTCCTTTAAAAAATTTTATTTAAAATAAATTTAGTTTAAGCTTATATCAGCTATAAACTAAACAATTTTTATCCTGGCTTAAAAGATAGATATTCAAGCAGTCTGTAATATTAATTTTTTATGATGACTTTTAGATTATTAGATTAATAGTGCTTATTTGATGTTATAGATTTAAGAATAATATCTATAACATCAATTTATTTTTTAATTATTAATTATTATTTTAATACAGCACCAGTATTAGCAGACTGAACAAGTTTTCTATATCTTCCAAGCCAGCCTCTAATTTCTTCTAAAGGTTTAATAGGAATCTCTTTTCTTCTTTTTTCCATTTCTTCATCAGAGATTTCTAAATTGATTTTATGATTAGGAATGTCTATACTTATGATGTCATTTTCTTTTATGAATGCTATTTCTCCGCCGCTTGCAGCTTCCGGTGAAACGTGACCTATAGATGCACCTCTTGAAGCTCCTGAGAATCTTCCGTCAGTTATTAAAGCAACATCTTTATCTAATTTCATACCAGCAAGTGCAGAAGTAGGGTTTAACATCTCACGCATACCAGGTCCGCCTTTTGGTCCTTCATATCTTATAACAACAACATCACCTTTATTTATTTTACCGGCATATATAGCGGATATTGCATCTTCTTCACAGTCGAATACTCTTGCAGGGCCTTTATGTACAAGCATTTCATCAGCAACAGCAGAACGCTTAACAACACAGCCGTCTTTTGCTATATTTCCCCAAAGTATTGCTATACCGCCAGTTTTACTATAAGGGTTTTCTATATTTCTTAAAACATTATTATTTTTGTTAACAGCATCTTTTATATTTTCAGCTATAGTTTTACCTGTAACTGTTACAAGAGAAGTATTTATAAATCCGCCTTTTTCAAGCTCTTTCATAACAGCAGGTATTCCGCCGGCTTTGTATAAATCTTCTATATAATTATGTCCGGCAGGGGCTAAATGACAAAGATTAGGAGTACGGTCGCTTACTTCATTTATGATTTTTAAGTCTAATTCTATTCCTGCCTCATTAGCTATAGCAAGCAAGTGAAGTACGCTATTTGTAGAACAGCCTAATGCCATATCAACAGCAAGGGCATTTTTAAAAGATTCAGGAGTTATTATATCTAATGGTTTTATATTATTTTTCAATAATTCCATAACCTGCATACCGGCTTTTTTAGCAAGTAAAGTTCTAGCAGAATAAACAGCAGGTATTGTTCCGTTTCCAGGCAAAGCTATACCTAATGCCTCAGAAAGACAGTTCATACTATTAGCAGTATACATACCCGCACAAGAACCGCAGCTTGGGCATGTATGCTGAGCATATTCTTCCAATTCAGCGTCATTTATAAGATTAGCTTTTTTAGCTCCAACAGCTTCAAATATATTTGATAAACTTACTTTTTCCTCTCCATGATCACCTGGAAGCATAGCTCCTCCGCTTATAACTATTCCAGGTATATTCATTCTTAAAAGTCCCATTATCATTCCAGGAACTATTTTATCGCAGTTAGGTACAAGTACAACTCCGTCCAAACCATGAGCTATAACCATACTTTCAACAGAATCAGCTATTAATTCTCTTGAAGGAAGTGAATATTTCATTCCTAAGTGTCCCATAGCTATTCCGTCGCAAACACCTATTGAAGGTATAAGTATTGGAGTACCTCCTCCTATTAATACGCCAGCTTTAACAGCCTGAGAAAGTTTATCAAGATGTATATGTCCAGGTACGATTTCACTATATGCAGAAATAATTCCGATCAGAGGTCTTTTTAATTCTTCATCTGTATATCCCATAGAGTAGAATAATGATCTGTTTGGTGCTCTTTCATCACCTTTCAATACTCTGTCGCTTCTTAAAGAACTATTTTCTCTGAAACTCATAATTATTTCTCCATTTAATAAATTTAAGTTAATACATTCTATTAGTAGAATGATAAAAAATCAAGACTTTTTTTATTATTTATAGTATTTTTTATCAATTATTTTTGATATTTTTATTGTTTTTTTTTATTTGTATTATATTATTACTTTATAAGTATTTTTTAATATTATCAAATTTAACTGAGAATATATGGTTTATTTATTTTTAGCATTGTTAATATTGCTATAATAAATAATGTTGATTATTGTTCATTATATATTTATAAGTTGGAGGAAATATGTTTAAAAAAGTCGGATTGAAATTTCAAATCACAGCCATTATATTAGTTCCTATTATAATAATTATTATAATAGCAAATACTGTAATTATGTTGTATGTAGGTAAAATAACTAAAAATTTATCGTATAAGATATTACAGGAAACTTCATTAAAAGAAGCTAATGATATAAAATTTAATATAGAAAAACATATATATAGTGTTATGGGACTTAAAGTTAATATAGAAAATATATATAATAAAGGGATAAGAGATAGGGCAACATATAAACAATCAACTTCAGTATTTTTTAATAGCCTTCCTGATGATATAAATGGCTTATCAATAGCTTTTGAACCTAATGCATTAGATAATGATGCAGATTATATTAATACGGAATATAGACCTTCTAATGGAAGATTTAATTATTATATATCAAGAAACGGAGAAGCATATTTAGGTTTGGATACTTTTAATGTAGATTATTATACAGAACCTAAAAAAACAGGTCAGATATATGTATCTGGTGTTTATAATTCCACAGTTAATGCTGATACAGTATTATTTACTTTATGTATACCTATAGCTCCTAATAATAAATTTATAGGTGTTATATATGTTGATATTTTTGTAGATTCAATTACTTCTTTATTGAATAATATTAAACCTTTTGAGGATACAACTGTTGAATTGTATGATCAAAATGGTTCTGTTATATATGATACATATAATAAATCTAATATTTCTAAAAATATTTATGAAGCATATCCTCATTATAAAGATTATAATGTTTTAGATAATATTAAAAATGGTAAATCATTAATGATAGAGGGATATAGTGATGTTTCTAAGGAAGAGCTTTTATATGCATTTACACCAATAGAGATATCTAAAGGAGTTTTTTGGTGTTTGGAATTGGCTTCAGCAAAAAATGTAGTATTGAAAGATAGTATTGCTATGAGCTATGTTCTTCTTATAATTTTGATTTTGATAATTGCTATACTCTTCTTAATTATCCCATACATCATAGGAAGAAAAGTATCCAATATAATCAATGCATTGTCAAAAGATATTTTAGCTATGGCTGAAGGTGATTTGACTAGAGAAATACCTAAACATTTTGATCAAAGAAGAGATGAATGGGGTGATATAGCGAGAGGCTGGGATAAGGCTATGAAGAATTTTAACAATGTAATAAATACAGTTAAAAATTCTGCTGAACAAGTTTCTACTGCTGCAAATGAAGTATTGATTGGAAACAATGATTTATCTCAAAGAACAGAATCACAGGCTTCTAGTTTGGAAGAAACAGCAGCTTCTATGAATCAAATGGCTAGTGCTATTAAAGAATCAGCTGAGAATGTTGCAACAAGTACTACTATGGTATCTGAAGCAAAAGAGCATTTGAATAAAGCAGGTAAGATAGTTGAAGAAAGTGTAAGTAAAATGGATGATGTTTATGAATCAAGTAATAAGATTATGGATATTACTAAACTTATAGAAAATATTGCTTTCCAAACAAATATACTTGCTTTGAATGCTTCTGTTGAGGCAGCAAGAGCAGGGGAACAGGGACGCGGTTTTGCGGTTGTAGCTAGTGAAGTAAGAAATTTGGCACAGACTACACAGGAATCAGTAAAAAATATTACTTCTCTAATTACTGATAGTAATGAAAAGATATATTTAGCTGCAGATAGTGTAAGAGAATCAAAAGAAATATTTGCTGAAATATCTGAAAAAATGGACAGTGCTTCTACATTAATGGATAGAATTAATATAGCAGCACAGGAACAGGAAAAAGGTATAGAGCAAATAAATATAGCTATTAATAATATGGATTCTTCAGTTCAGAAAAATGCTGCTTTAGTTACTGAGGCTACTTCTGCTTCTGAGTCATTATTGAGTGAGGCTAATGAGTTAGTTAAATCTATAGAATATTTTAAATTAAAATATTGATTTATAGATATGTGAAAATATAAATTAATTTCTATTTCAGCAAGGTATACATTTAATAAAATGATATCTTACTGTTTTTTTATTCAAATTTTAATATCAATATTTTAATAACTATAAAGTTTCTTATTATATATAATAGTGTATTGATTTAAATCATAAAATATTAAAATAAAAAATTATCAAAAAAACATATTGCTAAAATTGTTAGTATAATATAAAATATGTTAGATTAATCTAAGAAAGGAGTTAAAAATGTCAATTATAAACGAAGAAACAGTAAAACTATTAAATGCTCATTTAAATGAAGAACATTATTCAGCTAATCTTTATTTCAATATGGCTGGCTGGTGTGAAAGAGAGGGGTTAAAAGGCTGCAGTAAATTTTTATATAATCATTCTGCTGAAGAACATACTCATTTAGAGAAATTTAGAGAGTTTATCAATAAAGCCGGAGGACAGGCTATTATGGGAGAGATGAGAGCTCCTGAAAGCAGTTTTAATTCTGTAGAGGAATTATTTGAAAAAATAGTTAAGCATGAGGAATATATTACTTCTTGTATTAATAAGTTAGTCGGCATAGCTATGGATAATAAAGATTATGTAACATTGAAATTTTTAGAGTGGTTTGTTGAAGAACAGCTTGAAGAAGAAGAACTATTTAATGATATTCTAAAAAAGATAAAGATTTTAGGAGATTTGAAAGGCAGAAATCTTTATACATTTGATAAATTTATTGATAATTTAGATTCTAAAGAACATAATTCTTAATTAATTAACTCTTTTAATCCTTGGGTATATTATTATAATAATAGTATACCCTTTATTATTTCAAAATTATAACAAATTCCTTTTTGCTTTTATTTTTTAATAATAAATTTTTAGAATTTTATCAAAAATATGTTATAATATATACAAAGTGAAATAATACTATAATTTTCTAGGTTATAAAATATATAAAGGAGTTTTGTTATGTCTATCATAAAAGAAGAAACTATAAAACTATTAAACATTCAATTAAATAAAGAATTGTATTCAGCTAGCCTTTATTTTAATATGGCTGGTTGGTGCGATAAGAAAAGTTTGAAAGGATGCAGCAGCTTTTTATATGGACACTATAAAGAAGAATTAGAACATTTTGAAAAATTTAGAGATTTTATAAATAAAGTAGGCGGACAAGCAGTAATCAGCGAAATGCATGCTCCTCAAAGCGATTTCAAATCAGTAGAAGATTTATTTGAAACAGTATTAAAACATGAAGAATATGTTACTTCTTGTATTAATGAACTTGTAGGTGCTGCTATGGAAAGTAAAGATTATATTACATCTAGATTCTTAGACTGGTTTATACAAGAGCAGCTTGAAGAAGAAGAATTATTCAATGATATTATTGAAAAAATAAAAATGCTTGGCGGCGGTAACTTAGAAGGAAGAAACCTTTATACATTCGATAAAGCTATGAATACTTTGAATACAGAAAAACATTCAGGCGGACTTAATATAAGTGCACAATAAAAAATAAATAATTAAAGAATAAAGAGAGGGTATATGATTGATAAATTTTTAAATATTTTCAAAAAAAAGGATAATTCAAGTATTATACCCTCTAATAATGAACCTGTAACAGCAGAGAATTTTTTTAATTATGATAAATCCAATCCTTATGAAATAAGAGCTGTTAATCTTACAAAATTTTATGGTAAAAGAAAGATTATAGGCGATATTTCATATAGTGTAAAACAAGGTGAAGTTGTAGGACTGTTGGGGCCTAATGGGGCAGGAAAAACTACAAGTTTCTATATTACAGTTGGATTTGTTACAGCTACTGCTGGTAATGTTTATTTAAATGATTTGGACATTACAAAGCTTCACATGCATGAAAGAGCTACATTAGGTATAGGTTATTTGCCTCAGGAAGCTTCTATTTTCCGTAAACTTTCAGTAGAAGATAATTTACTTTCTATATTAGAGTATAATAAAGCATTATCATCGAAGGATAGAATGGATATTACTGATATGCTTCTTGCTGAATTTAATATTACGCATGTAAGAAAGCAAAAAGGATACACTCTTTCAGGCGGTGAAAGAAGAAGATGTGAAATAGCAAGGGCTTTAACAGTTAATCCAAAGTTTATATTATTAGATGAGCCATTTGCAGGTGTTGACCCTATTGCCGTTATAGACATACAAAATATTATTGCCTCACTAAAAGAAAAAGGACTAGGAATATTAATAACAGACCACAATGTACGTGAAACTTTAAGGATCACAGACAGGGCATATATAATGGGTAATGGTCAGATATTAGTAAAAGGCACTCCAGATGAAATAATTAATAACCCATTAGCACGTAAAGTGTATTTGGGCGAATCTTTCACTATGTAAATTTTATATCTAAATTTATATTTATAACATTAAAAAAGGAGCTTATTAAAGCCCCTTTATTTTACATTTGTAATTTATAATCTTATTTAATTATATAATTAATAGCTTCTATAAATGTATTAAATGAAGTTTCTGTCATATAATATCTATTATTATCATTATTTTTTACTATTTCATAATTATTGTCATCAAGTTTGTTTAAAATCTCATAAAACATATTGTTATTTGTTGATTGTATATTTATTTTGTATAAAGAAGCATTTTTATTTATACTTTCATTTGTTATAATACCATCAGCATTAAAATTAGCCAAAGTAAATATGCTTGTATATACATCGTTTCCTTTTACAGTGTTATTATTCCAAGTTTTAACCCAATTATCATTTGTATCATTTTTTTGTCTTTCCAATGTATAAGAATTATTATTGTATTCAATAGTTATGCTGTCTATTTCATCATTACGTATTTTTGAAATAGTTTTATTTATCAAATCATTTTGTGTTTTATCGAATATATCTTTAGGATTTGAAGCAGTATTTCCAAGCAAATATATGTTTTTGTCATTATCAATTCTGCCGTATACGCTGTTTCCGAATGTTGATTTCATACCAAATTTTATATTTCTTACTTCCTTTGAAGAACCGTCTAAAGCTTTAACTGATAAAACTTCTTCATCAGATAATTTATATTTTGATATAGTATCATCATCACCCCTTGAAACTATTTCAACAGGCTGTATTTTATTTAATGCATTTGTCATAGAATCTATTAAAGAAGAATCAGCATTATATTTATCATTTATAATCCAATTATTATCTTTATATTTTATTGATATAGTTTCATTTAATCCTCTATTAACTATTATTTCAGATATATTTGAATTTATAGCTTTTAGAGTAGGTAATGAATATCCTCTATTTTTTAGGAACATTGTTGCTATTAATATGATTATTAAAACTACTATTATAGATGATAATGTTATATATTTTTTTGTTATGTTATTATTCATTCTTTTTATTACCCTTATGTTATTGATTTTATTAATTTTACTAATATATAACTATTTAAGAATAAAAATAGTAAATAATTATACTATATCATAAGTTTTTTTGCTATTCATTTTTATTTCTGTTTTTCATATCAAGAACATTTAAATAATTTTCTAATATTAAAGTAGCAGCAATTAAATCATTCGCTTTATTTTTGACATTTTTCTTTTTTCCTCTTAATATGAAATCAGCTTCTTTAGAAGTTCCGTATTCATCAACGAATACAATATTTACTTTTACACTTTTTAATAGAAATTCAGAAAACCTTCTTATTTCAGCACACCATTCGCTTTCCTTTCCTTCATCAGATAAAGGAAGTCCGAAAACAACAGTATCAATTTTTTTCTCTTCAATGATATCCATTAAAGCACGTTTTATTTTTCTGGCATTGCTTTCTTCTATTAGTTTGCATGGAAAAGGTATTTTTATATCCATATCCATAAAAGCAGTGCCTGTTTTTTTTCTTCCGAAATCTACACCAAGTACCATTTAATATCCAAATTATAAAGTAATAAAGTTAATATATTATAAACTAATTTTTATTAAATTGTAATATTTGTATGATATTTTTTGACTAATCATACAAAATTACTATACTATAATCTTGTAAAAAATATATTGGAGTATGTTATGAGATTTCTAAATTACTTTTTTATTTTCATTCTAATATTTTTATATTCCTGCGGCAGCGGAAATAGTAAAAAAGAAAATTATAAAATTTCTGATATTAGAATGCAGTATTCAAATGTTATCAATATGAGAGGAGTTCCAACTAATACTTTTCCTCAAACAGAACATGAGTTTTTTCCTTTTGTAGATATGGGAGCTTGGCATGCACATTATTTGCCTACTTATTAGGATAATACTGTATGGGGAGGATTCACTGGACCTCTATATATAGCAGAAGAATACGGAGTTTATTTAAGTAAAGCTTTTGCAATATTAGATTTATATGCTGATGATCAAAGAGTAGATTTATCAAAAAGCAAAGCTTCTTTTATTTCTATACCTGGAGGACTTTTACAAAATTATTCTTTGGATAATTTGGATATTAGTCAGGAATTAATATTTATAAATAATAGAACTTCTTTAATAAAAGTTGAAATTACAAATAAAACAGATAAAAATATTTCAGCACAAATTAATATTAAAGGAGATATAAATTCTTATAAAGATGATTCTTATTTAGAAACTATTGATAATGGTGTTGCAGTAAAGTTTAAAGGTCTTAGAGAAGTATGGACTTATTTAACAAGCACAAATGAACAATTTACTCTTGTTACTTCTTATCCTTCAGTAAGTACAATAAATAATAATAGTTATGAAAATAAGGCAAATGAAAAACTTGATAATAGGATCATCTTCTAATGCAGTATTTTATTATGCTATGATTCATACTTTCAATAATGATGAATTAAATACGGCAATGAATAATTTGAATGAGGCATTTAAAGAACCTATAAAATTGTTTGTTCAAAATGATTCTAGATGGAATGACTATATAAATAAAATAACAAAACCTAATGACAATGAATATAATATAGTATCAGTTAAAGGACTTGAAACTTTAATAGTGAATTGGAGAAGCGGAGCAGGTTCTATACCTTCTGACGGAATAACTCCAGCATTAGCGGTAAAATGGTTTAATGGTTTTTGGCCTTGGGATTCTTGGAAGCAGGTTGCAGCAGCTACTTTATTTGATGAAGAACTTGCAAAAGCTAATATGAGAGTTTTATTTGATTTGCAAATTCAAAGCAACGATACTGTAAGACCTCAGGATGCAGGTATGATAATAGATGCTGTATTTTTCAATAAAGATACATATAGAGGAGGAGACGGCGGAAACTGGAATGAAAGAAATTCTAAACCGCCTTTGTCAGCTTGGGCAGTATGGTGTATTTATGAAGAACATAATGATAAAGCTTTCGTAGAAGAAATGTATGACAAAATAAAATTTTATCATGAATGGTGGTACAGAAACAGAGATTATAATAAAAACGGTGTTGCTGAATATGGTGCTACTGTACACCCATTGAATAACAATGAAGATGAAAAGATATTAGCTTCTGCTTGGGATAGCGGTATGGATAATGCTCCTAGATTTGACAGAGCAGGTTATGGAAAAGATGATATAGGTGTAAAAACTTATGATATTACAAATGAAAAAGGTGAGGTAATAGCTCATACTGTTAATCAGGAATCAGTTGATTTGAATTCATATCTTTATGCCGAAAAAATTTATTTGTCATATATGGCTGATTTATTAGGCAAAAAAGATGAAAAAGAAAAGTTCTTGAAAGATGCTGAAGTATTAAAAGATTATATAGTTAATAATATGTTTGATGAAGAAACAGGTGCTTTTTATGATTTACAGTTTGATTATGATAATAATACAACTAGATTATTAGTTAATAGAGGAAAAGCAGCTGAAACATATATACCATTATGGGCTAACGTTGCAACAGAAGAACAGGCAAAAAGAGTATGTGATTTAATAATGGACGAAAATGTATTTAATACTTATGTTCCTTTACCAACAGTTGCTAAAGATAATCCTTCATTCGCTCATGAGGAATATTGGAGAGGCCCTGTATGGCTTGATCAAAGTTATTTTGCTATTAAAGGTCTTAGAAATTACGGATATAATGATGAAGCTGATGAACTTACAGTTAAAATATTTAATAATTTGGACGGACTTTTAAATGATGTTCCTATTAATGAAAATTACAGCCCTATAACAGGAAAACCTTTAAATGCTCCTGGCTTCAGCTGGTCATCTTCAATGCTTATATTAATGCATCATGATTTGAATAGTACTAATAAATAATATTTTTATTAATTAGTTAGTTAAATAAAAAGGAGGGGATAATATCCTCTCCTTTTTTATACTTTATTATTTTTAATTAGGCTTTATTTTATAAATATTTTATTTTAATCTTCTATTGTAATAATATCATATTTTTTGAAATCATGAGCACCAGATTTTATATATGCATTATCTATGTTTCTAATATTATCAACTTCTATCAATTCATTTTCTTCTGTTTTTATAAATAGTTTAAATCTGTTATCATTATGCTTTATAAAATCTTTTCCTATGTATACTAAATTATCACCATTTTTGATTGTGTTATATACTGTGATTTTAGCATATTCTTCACTGTCATCTGCAATCATACCCATAAGTCTTCTGCCTTTGAGGTATCCCTTTAATGTTGGTTTTATATTATCCCTTCCAAAATAAAAACCAGTGTCGCTTTCCCTTCTGCTTATAGTATCTAATTCTTTTAAATAACTTGCAATAGGTTCTTTCTTTATAGCTTCAGGATAAGAGTCATATCCGATTTTATCAAGTAAATCTAATAATACTCTATAAACTCTCACTGTATTAGCCACGTAATAAACGCTTTTCATTCTTCCTTCTATTTTTATGGAATCAATACCGGCTTTCTGAAGCAAATGCAAATATTCTGCCATTTGTAAATCTCTGCTGCTTAATATAGTAGAATGATCTTCTCCTTCCTCTATTTCCATAAATTCGCCTGGTCTTGTTTTTTCTTCTATGTAAGTTTTGAAATTCCATCTGCAAACCTGAGAGCATTCTCCTCCGTTTGCATCTCTGTTATTTAAAAAGTTTGAAAGCAAACATCTTCCGGAATAAGACATACATACTGCCCCATGTACAAATGTTTCTAATTCTAAATCGGTGTTGTCTCTAATTTCTTTTATTTCATCTAATGAAAGTTCTCTTGCTAATATTATTCTGCTTGCTCCAAGACTTTCATATATTTTGCATGAATAGCTGTTAGTAACTGATGCTTGTGTGCTTATATGAATAGTTGCTTCAGGTATTATTTCTTTTACTACTGCTAATACTCCTAAATCAGATATAATAAATGCATCTATATCTAAATTTTGAATTTCTTTTAAATATGCTTTTAAATTATTTTTATCATATTCATGCAAAAAAGCATTTAAAGTTAAATAAATTTTCTTATCTAATTTTTTAGCAAGTTCAGCACATTCAGCAAGTTCATCAGTAGTAGTGTTTTTACTTTGATGTCTTAAATTAAATAAAGCTCCGCCTATATATGCAGCGTCTGCTCCATAATGATATGCTACTTCTAATTTTTCTTTATTTCCAGCAGGTGCTAAAAGTTCCATTTTTAATATATCCTATAATTTTTTATTAATTGACATTTTATATTAAAATTAATAAAAAGTATATATTTTTTAATGGTAATTAACTATATTATTATTTTTTAATATATTATATAATATATTAAAAGGGGATTATTATGACAGATAAAGAAATTAAACATTTAAGAGATGAATTATTTAATGGAGAATATGCAGATATATTAAAGCCTTTATCTACAGGCAATACATTTTTAGCAAAATCAACATTAAATTCATATATAAGAGAGTTCACAGAAAAAAGAAAATTAAATGCTATAGAATTATTCACTTCAGAAAATTCAAAACTTCATTATGAAGATGACGGAAGTGTTATAAGGGTTATAAAAGAATTAATTGATAATAGAACTATCAATGAAATCGATAACATTAATTTTGATTTAACAGCAAATAATGCATTGCTTTATGGGGATTTTGTAAGATTTATTTATGCTTTGTATTTCGGCGGATATAGAGATGAACTTAATATTTTAGTGAAAAAAATATACGAGCTTATATCAGAAATATCTCATAATATAGTATCAAATTTTAAGAATGCAGTTGCTATAAATAGGGTTAGTTTAGTTATAACATCATCTATATACAGAGCTATATTTGATGTATTAGCTGATTTTTCTGAAATTGCAGGTGATGCCAGATCCAGAGCTGAAGTTATGTATTATAAAAGCTATATTACTTGTAATGTTATGTCTAATTATAGAGGTTTAGTTGGTCCTGATATGATAAAAACGGCTTTATGCTTTGAAGAAATAGAAGATTTTGAAAAAGCAGAAAAGATGTATGAAGCTATTATTGGTGATTTTGAATGTGTATTATCTGGAATAACATATCATTTTGATAATTATGATGCTTCAGATAAGGCAGAAGATTATGTAGCTTTAGTTTCTTTATGGCAGGCATGCGACGGAATAAACAGAATAGAAGATATAAATAAATATGAAGCTAAGATGGAAGCCATAGAAGAAGCTATTAAAAAACTTAATACAATATAATATATACTGAAAATTTATATTGCTATATAATCATTTGAATGTTAAAATATATTACTATGTGTAATAAAATAGATGTAAAAATGTTTGATGATATTGACGTATTAAAAGAACTGGCTAAGACTTGGCATGCATATTATAATTTTAGAATGTCATGTTTGTCTTTGAAAAATTCAGAATATCTTTTAAGTATATTATCATTGATATTGAATCCGGCAAACAATTATGAATATAAAGATATTGCCATGATATCTTATGGTATATTGGAAGAATATCATTCCAAACATAAAGAATTCCGTATATTAAAAGAAGTATTGAATGGAGATTATGATTCATCAGTATTTTCAAAAATAGTGAGTTTGTTTGAAGATAAAGAGATTATTATTGATAAAAAATATGATGAAGATATAGAATATATAGACAGTTTGGATTTGGATCCTATATTAAAATTACTTGTATATCAAAAAATATCTTATGAATATGTAAAAGAATATCAAGGCTGTTTTATAATATGTAGGGTTGTATTTAATATTTATTCATACAAATTGAAATTGCTTGATACTCCTATATTATATCCTTATCAGTTTTTTGAAGCTAGTATTAATGGTTCATCTGATAAAGAATCAATAATAAGATATTTGAAATTTTTAAGAGGTATATGTTTATATGCTGTAGATACTATTAGTTTTGTTCATGAGAATTTAATAGTATTAAGAAATCAATTACTTCTTAATAAAACATTTAAGAAATTAACAGATTCAAGTATATTCTATATTATATTTATAACACCTTATATTCGTATAGTTGATTTAATGGATATGTTTGATTGGAAAAGGGACAAAGCCGCAAGATTATTATCTAAGCTTAGAGAAGAAGGCTTATTTATGGAAACCAAAGTAAAGAAAGAGAAAATCTTTATTAATAAATATATAATAAATCTATTTGAATCAGGAGCAAGTACAAAACCAGAGGAGTTTTTGAGCAAGTTTGTATGAAAGTGCTTGACATTTTTTTGGAAAATTGTATAATACTTTCATTACTTACATCGCGGGGTGGAGCAGTTGGTAGCTCGTTGGGCTCATAACCCAAAGGCCGTAGGTTCAAGTCCTGCCCCCGCTAATAGCCAATAATAAAGGCTTGTTTATTTTTGGCGGCGTGGCTCAGGTGGTTAGAGCATGCGGCTCATATCCGCAGTGTCAGGGGTTCAAGTCCCTTCGCCGCTAATATTTTTATAAAAAGGCAGGTGAGTTAATTGGTACGTGTATTCGCTAATGAAGGTGAACCAGTAGAAAGCGTTATTAAGAGATTCCGCAGAGCTTGTGAAAACGAAGGTATTTTACAGGATTTAAAAGAAAAACAATTCTATAAAAAACCATCTCTTGAGAAAAAACTTCAAAGAGAAAAAGCTCTTAAAAGAATGAAAAGAAAAATCAAAAAAGAACGCAGATTAGGTTTACTATAATTTATCTGTATTTTTATTTCAAAGCATTGGTATCCAGCATACCAATGCTTTTTTTATGTATTTATGAAATATGATTGTTAATTTTTTATTTGAATATTAATGTTCTAAAAGTTAATGCTTTTTTTATTAATTAATACTATATACTTGAAAATATTTATTTTTTGATGTATAATTTTTACAATTTTAAAATTGATTAATTTTAAAAGTTCAATAATGCTAATAATTTAATTTAATAATACTAAAAAAGGAGAAAATATATGGCAGCAAAACAGCTATTATTTGATGAAGAAGCTAGACGTGCCCTTATGAGAGGTGTAGATGCTTTAGCTAATGCCGTTAAGGTAACTTTAGGACCACGCGGACGTAATGTTGTAATAGACAAAAAATTTGGTCCTCCTACTATAATAAATGATGGTGTAACTATCGCTAAAGAAATAGAATTAGAAGATCCATTTGAAAATATGGGTGCTCAAATAGTTAAAGAAGTAGCTACTAAAACTAATGATGTTGCTGGTGACGGTACTACTACTGCTACAGTTTTAGCTCAAGCTATGGTAAAAGAAGGTTTAAAAAACGTAACTAGCGGTGCTAATCCTATGCTTATCAAAAGAGGTATAGAAAAAGCAGTTAATGAAATAGTTGGATACATCAAATCTGAAGCTAAACAAATTAAAGGCAAAGAAGAAATTGCTCAAGTTGCTACTATTTCTGCTAATAACGATAAAGAAATCGGTTCTTTAATCAGCGATGCTATGGAAAAAGTTGGTAAAGAAGGCGTTATCACTGTTGAAGAAGCTAAATCTTTAGAAACTAGCCTTTCTTTAGTTGAAGGTATGCAGTTTGACAGAGGTTACATTTCTCCATATTTCGTAACTAACGGAGACAGCATGACTGCTGAATTAGAAGATGCTTTACTTCTTATTTATGATAAAAAAATCTCTAATATGAAAGAACTTCTTCCTATACTTGAGAAAATTGCTCAAACAGGAAGACCTTTCATTATCATTGCTGAAGATATTGAAAATGAAGCTTTAGCTACTTTAGTATTAAACAAAATGAGAGGAGTATTAAACGTATGTGCTGTTAAAGCTCCTGGTTTTGGTGACAGAAGAAAAGCTATGTTAGAAGATATAGCTATTCTTACTGGCGGTCAAGTTATCAGCGAAGATTTAGGTATGAAACTTGAAAATGCTACTATAGAACAATTAGGTAGAGCTAAAAAAATCACTGTAGATAAAGAAAATACTACTATAGTTGAAGGTGCTGGAAGCAAAGACGAAGTTAAAAACAGAGTTACTGTAATCAAAAAACAAATAGAAGAAACTGACAGCGATTATGACAGAGAAAAATTACAAGAAAGATTAGCTAAACTTTCTGGCGGTGTTGCTGTTATAAATATAGGTGCTGCTACTGAAGTAGAAATGAAAGAGAAAAAAGCTAGAGTAGAAGATGCTTTATCTGCTACTAGAGCTGCTGTTGAAGAAGGTGTAATTCCTGGCGGCGGTATCACTTACTTACATGCTCAGCATAAATTAGATTCTTTGAAAGCTGACAATGCTGATGAGCAAGTTGGTATCAATATAGTAAAAAGAGCTATAGAAGAACCTATAAGAATGATAGCTACAAATGCTGGTTTAGACGGTTCAGTTGTTGCTATTCAAGCTAAAGAGCAAAAAGGCAATATGGGTTTCAACGCTCTTACTAATGAATGGGTTGATATGTTAAAAGCTGGTATTATTGATCCTGCTAAAGTTTCAAGAAGTGCTTTACAAAATGCTGCTTCTATTGCTAGCCAAGTATTAACTGCAGAAGTTATTATTACTGATATACCTGAACCTGAAAAACCAATGCCTCCAATGCCTGGCGGCGGAATGGGCGGTATGTATTAATAATTAGCTCATAAACATTTATTATTATAAAAATAATAAATTATAAATAAAAAGCCTCAGTATTTGTACTGGGGCTTTATTTTTATTATTGTTGTTATGCTTGTTAATTATATTACACTTTTTAATTAAAAAGAGTGCTGTAAAATTTTTCTTAATATATTAAATTATTCATTTAAAATATTAAGCAAATTTTCAATATCCTTTCTAGTTACAATATTTCCAGTCATAGTTGATAATGTTCTTAAAGGAGTTTCAAGCATCATACTTTTGAACATATTTTTTGTGTCTGTTTTATCATCTTTGAACATCTCATCAAGACCAGACAAGATTCTGTTATAAAATTCTTTAGCAATATTTTCATGAATCAAATCTAATAAATTATTATTAAGGTTATAAGGTTTAGAGGCTTTTATATTAATAGGTTTTAATTTTTTATCCATTAATTCCTCAAAATCATTATCAGGTATATCTATATCTTTAAAGTTAAAATAACTAGGTATTCTTTTTTGATAATAACTATTAGCGTTTATTTCCATATTTTTGCTTAATAGTATATTTCTTGATGAATTACCTATTGATATAGTATAAATACCAGTTTCTATTTCATATTTTTTTGTTTCAGCATTATAGAAAGAGAAACTTCTTCTATTTAATTTTAGTATAATAGTTTTTGTTTCATTAGGTTCTAAGAATACTTTTATAAATCCTTTTAATTCTTTTCTAGCTTTGAATATATTATTTTCAGGGGCAGTTACATATAATTGAGCTACCTCACATCCGAATACATCACCGGTATTTTTTATATCAAAAACCACATGTATATTATCAAGTCCTGCAATTGTATTGGCATCGGAAACTATCAAATGAGAAAATTCAAATGTAGTGTATGATAATCCAAAACCAAATGGGAATAAAACTTCTTTTTCTGCTTTGTCATAATATCTGTATCCTACAAAAATTGATTCTCTGTATTGTACTGATTTGTTTCCTCCTGGGAAATATTTATAGCTAGGTGTGTCTTCTAAATTTAATGGGAATGTTTCTGCTAATTTACCGCTAGGATTTACTATTCCGAATATTATATTGAATGCGGCACTGATTGCAGCTTCTCCTGCTAAATATAAATTGAGTACTCCTTTTACTTTATCAATCCAAGGCATTAGTACAGGAGCACCTATAGATAATACTACAACTATATTTTTATTAACTTTTGATATTTCTTCGATTAAATGATTATGATTTTCAGGTAAATTTAAATGTTTTCTGTCAAAGCCTTCAGATTCGTAGGAATTAATTAATCCTGCAAATATTATAACTAAATCTTTGTCTTTAGATATATTTACTGCTTCTTCTATTAAGACATCATCAATAGCAGAAGAATTTGAATCATAACCTTTAGCATAATTAAATTCTAAATTATTTTCTTTGAAATATTCTTCTGCAGTGTCTATTTTGTATGCATTTATAAGAGAACTTCCATTTCCTTGATATCTAGGTTTTTGAGCAAATTCTCCTATAATAGCTATTTTGCTTTCTTTTTTTGCTGGAAGTATTTTATCTTCATTCTTCAATAAAACTATAGAATTTTCAGCTATATGTCTTGCAATATTATGATTTTCTTCTTTGTCATAAGAATAATTTTTATAAATATTATCCATAGAATATAGAGAAAAATATAATAATCTTTCTACAGCCTTATTTAAAATTTTCTCATCAAGTTTATTTTCTTTAACAGCATCATAAACTTTTTTATCATCTTGGCCATTAGTAGAAGGCATTTGTAAATCAAGTCCGGCTTTTAATGCATCAACTCTTTCATTTACAGCACCCCAATCAGAAATAACGATTCCGTCAAATCCCCATTCATTTCTTAAAATATCATTAAGTAAATATTTATTCTCAGAAGCCAATGTTCCATTAACGCTATTATACGAACACATAACAGTAGATGGTTTTGCTTCTTTTATTGCTATTTCAAATGCATATAAATATATTTCTCTTAAAGCTCTTTCATCAACTATACTGTCTATTATAAGTCTTAAAGTTTCCTGATTATTTGCAGCAAAATGTTTTAAACTTGATTGTATGCCGTTATCCTCTAATCCGCTTATCCAACCGCCTGCCATTTTTCCGGATAAATATGGATCTTCAGAAAAATATTCAAAATTACGTCCGCAAAGAGGTGAACGTTTAATATTAATTCCAGGTCCTAATACTACAGCTACATTGTTGGCTTTAGCTTCTTTTGATATAGCTTCACCCATTTCATACATTATATTTGGATCGAATGAACAAGCACTGCAGCAAGCAGTAGGGAAGCAAGTTGTTGCAACAGATTGCTGTAAACTTAATTCACCGGAATTTACACTTTGCTTTCTAACTCCGTGAGGTCCATCGGTTAAATATATTGAATCTATATTGAGTCTTGGTATTGACTTAGTTGACCAGAAGTCTTTACCGCTTAATAAAGATACTTTTTCTTCTAATGTCATTTCATTAATCAATTCTTTGATTTTTTTAGTATATTTATTATCCATAATGAACCCTTAAGAAATAAGATTATATACTAAAACTTTATATATTAAATGTAGTGTAATATATATTTTTTGATAGCATATACAATAAAAGTTATGCTAAAATTATAAAAAATATAGTACTTTTACAAAATATATTGTTTTTAGTATAATAACAATATAGTATAAATATCTTTGGAAATCAACATAAGTGTAAATATTATTGTAAATAAAATAAACAATTTTTTATTATATTATTATGTTAAGTTGTAATTTTTATTGAATTTTATCTCCATTTATCAAGTTCATCTAATCTCGGCTTATATACTTTTTTGTATATTATTGATGTTATATTATCATGTTCTTCTTTGCTTTGTATTTCTCTGCTTGTCATGATTTTCATTTTCATGGTTGATATATTGTTGCTTTTATCAATACAAGGCATATCATAATCATATTCTGCTAATATAAGACCAAAACGTTTATACCATTCTATGCGTTTTCTTGCTATTTCATCTAAATCATAAGGTTCTACTTCTATAACTATAAGTTTATTTTTTAGTATATCCAATATCTTTGTTAATACTTCAGAGCCGTATTTTTTGCCTCTTAAATTTTTATCTATAGCTAAATATTCACCGTAATTAAAATCTTCTAAATCCCAAAGCATAGTTAAACCGATTGGAGTATCATCATCTAATATAGCATAAAATTTATAATTATGATTATCTTTATTTTCTAATGTCATATCAAAATTCCATCTTTCTTCAGGAGGAAAAGCATCATTATATAAATTTCTGTAAAATTCTTTATTTTGTAAATTATCTTTCATTTCTATTAATTTAATCATAGAAAACCTCTTATACTTTGAATAGTCCGATTATATACTATTTTTTAATTATAGCAAATATAATTGTGAAAAAAATAATAAATATTTATTTGGTATGATTTAGTACTAATATATTTTTATACTAAACTAAAAAATGATTAAATAAAAAGTATTATAATGAAAATATTATTTTGTCTTTATTTTATTAAATTTTAATATATACCTAAACAAATATACTTTGTCAAAAATAAATTTATGTTTTGGTTTTATATTTTGGGTTTTGCCCCAAACCCCAGTTCTTTTGCGATCGAAGGAAGTACTGTAAGTATTGGCATAAGGCACAGCCCGCCTTCGGCGAGAACCTATATCCTCGACAGGCTCGGATACGCTTCGCGAAAGACTGCATTTTTAATATAAATTAGGTTATATCCTATATTTAATAAGTATTTTTCAAATATAAAATTCTAGAAATTGCTTTTTTTGCTACTTTTTTGTGCGACAAAAAAGTAGATAAAATTTAGATAAAGTGCCTCAATTGACAAACTTAAAAATTTTTAGTATATACCTAAACAACTATATTTTGTCAAAAATAAATTTATATTTTTGTTTTTATATCTGGGGCTTTGCCCCATACCCCAGTTCTTTTATTGGTATAAAAGAACCAAAAGAACTGCATTTTTATAGGATATACCATATATTTAATAGGCATGTTTTTAATATAAAGTTCTAGCAATTGCGTTTTTCGCGTAGCGTATACGAAGGATAAAAACTTTTTTTGTGCGGCAAAAAGTTGATAACATTTATATAAAGTGTATCAGTTGACAAAGTTAAAAATTTTTGGTATAAACAAAAAATATTTATAATAAAAAAGAGACAAAGTAAAATTTTACCTTGCCTCTTTATTTTATTGTATTTTAATATATATTAGATTTCACATACAGGAGATTGTCTTACTCTTATTTTTACAGCACTTCCATCTCCGAATATAGAATCCATAAACTTTTTGTATTCATCAACTCTGTTTACAGGTACTAAAGCTTGTATAGTTCCAGCAAAACCGCCTCCATGTACACGGCAAGCACCTTCACCTTTTAAGAAATCTTTTGTTAAGCATATACCTAATGCAACTCCCATACTCTTAGAACTTGTAATAGAGAAACAGTTTTGTAAATACATAAAGCTTGAAAGTCCTGATTCATTCATAAGTTTTAAATATGTATTGATATCATTATTTTTTAAAGCGTTAATTTGATTTATTACTCTTTCATTTTCCTCTAAGAAGTGATAAGCTCTCATTACAGCTCTGTCTCCGATTTCAGCTCTTAATTTTGAAGCATTTTCTAATAATTGTTCTTTAGTGATATCTCTGCACACTTTTTTACCGAAGTAATTAGCTATAGCATTCATTTCTTCTCTTATAGCAGCATATTCATTTGTAAGTCCGCTATGGTCACCTTTAGCATCTACTATCATCAAAGCATAACCAGCTTTTTCAAAATCATATTCAACTTTTTCTATAATAGGGTTGTCGTTATCTTTAAAGTCTATAGACATAATTCCGCCTACAGAACATCCCATTTGATCCATAAGTCCGCAAGGCTTACCAAAATAAACATTTTCAGCATATTGACCTATTTTTGCTATTTCAACAGGGCTTAGTTTATTATCATTGTATAAGGCATTTTGTATTTCACCAATTAAAGATTCAAAACTAGCAGAACTGCTTAATCCGCTTCCCATTAAAACTTTATTATTTAATGATACTGTACAGCCTCCTACTTGATAACCTTTATTTTTTATTCCGGCACAAACACCTCTTATTAAAGCATTTGATTTGCCGTATTCATCTTTGTCTAATTCTAAATTATTTACATCTATCACATCAGGATTATTGGAATAATCTGTATAAACTACTATTTTATTATCATTTCTTTTAGCAACTAATGCTAATTTATCTAAATTGATAGAGGCAGTTAATACACAGCCGTTATTATGGTCAGTATGGTTTCCTGATAACTCAGTTCTTCCAGAAGCACTAAATAAATATACTTCTTGACTTTTATCAATGTTTTCAAAGTGTTTTATAGTGTCTGATAATCTTCCATAAGCTTCAGATATGCTTTTTTCATCTCCTCCATAAATTGAGGAAAATTTTTCATCCATTTTTTTATCTTGTAGTAATTCTTTTAATTGGGCTATATTATACATACTTAATCCTTATTTTTTATGATATATCATCATATACAATAATATTAATTTTGTCAAAGAAAAAAATAAAATAAATTAATAAATATATTTTACAAATATTACATAAATTTACTTAATATTTACCTTTTATGTAAAAAAAATAGCTATTTTTTAGTATTTTTAGTAAAAATTATTTACATAAATATAGATTTTTTATAATTTTTGTAATATAATATTGTTATAGTGATTAAGACATTAGGGGGTTATTTATGAAATTTATGCAAACTTTAAAATTTAAAATGCCTTTTGCTATTATATCTGCTGTAGTAATAATGCTATTAGTTCTTATGATAGTTGTTATTTCTGCTTCTGCTATTTTTATGGAAAGAACTGCCATTAGCGGTTTTATGGAAACAGCTGACGGTTATAGAGATTTGGTTTCTATACGGATAGAAGACCAAGCCGATTTAACTTCTGTTATATCAAAGGAATCTGAATTTTTAGATTATTTTCAAAATCCTAATAATGGTACTTTGAATATAGCTAAAGATGAGTTCAATGAATTATTGAATGAGTTAAAATCTCATTATTCTGCTTTTGCTTTGATTGATTTGAATGGAAATGTTGTACTTGATACTGCTTCTAATACTCAATTAAATTCTATATCTCAAAAAACTATATGGAAAGAACTTAAAGAAAATAATTACAAGTATGCCATTGAAGATGAAATTTATTTATCAAGTGTAACAGGAAACTATGTTATAGGAGTTTTGGCTGGTGTTTTCGATGCTAATAATAATATAGCAGGTGTATTGTATGCTGAATTGAGATGGAATGAATTTGTAAATAAATATTTTTCTGAAATAACTATAGGTGAAACTGGCAACATATATATAGTTAATGAAGATGGAAAAAGAGTAGCTCATAAAGATGTAAATAAAGTTAACACTATATCAATAGGTTCTAAGAATGCATTATCAGCAGCAGCTTCACAAAGAAAAGGTGCTTTGCATTATGAAGATGAAGGAAAAAAAATAATGGCCTTCTCAAGACTTGATAATATGGATTGGATATTATGTGTTACTATGCTTGACAGTGAGTTTTTTGCAAATAAACATACTCTTATAAAAATAACTATAGTCTTGAGTGTAATACTTCTTGTCATAACTTCATTAATAGTTGGTATGTATGTTAATAGAAATATTTCTAGGGTTTTATCAAGAATAGCAAGCGATTTGAACAGACTTGGAAATGGAGATTTGACTGTATCAGCACCTACTAAATTTTTATCAAGCAAATATCAAAATCATGAATTTGGAATAATAGCTAATGGTTTTAATAATACTATAGAAAAATTAAAACATATAGTAAGCAATATAATGGATTCTTCTAATAATATAGAATTAACTTCAAAAGAATTGGCAAGCGGAAATAATGATTTAGCTTTAAGAACTCAATCTCAATCTTCATCATTGGAACAAACTGCCAGTTCTATGGAACAAATGGCTTCTACTATAAAAAATTCTGCTGAAAAATCAGTTATAGGAAATAATATGATGAATGATTCAAAGAAATCAGTTGAGGAAGCAGGTCTTATAATAGAAAGCACTACTAGAAGTATGGAAGCAGTTTTTGAGGCAAGCAGAAAAATAACTAATATAACTAAATTGATAGAAGATATTGCTTTTCAAACTAATATATTGGCACTTAATGCATCAGTTGAAGCAGCACGTGCTGGAGAGCAGGGAAGGGGATTCTCTGTTGTTGCTTCTGAAGTTAGAACTTTAGCTCAAAATACTCAAACTTCTGTTAAAAATATTACTTCATTAATATCTGATTCTGATGAGAAAATAAGAGTTGCTGCAGAAGCTGCAAGAAAATCACAGGAGATATTTATTGATATAAAAGATAAAATAGAAAATACTGCTGATATAATGAAAGATATTTCTCAAACTGCAGTAGAACAGCAAAGCGGAGTTGATCAAGTTAATCAGGCTGTATTAAAAATGGATGCAAGCACTCAGGAAAATGCCAGTTTGGTAGAACAGTCAAAAGAGGCCAGCATAACATTAAGCAGTGAAGCTCAAAAATTAATAGAAACAGTAAGTTATTTCAAATTCTAAAATTATATAATATAGAGAATAATGAGCTTGATTATATAAATTAGGCTCATTATTTTTTTATTTAAATTTTATAATGTCTTTGTATTTCTTTCATAAAATCAGAACATATTATATTTTGTCTTTTTGTTTTTATTTCTAAATCGGCACTTATATATTTGTTTATTTTATTATCATTTTCTATATCGCTTAAAAAATTTCCTTTTTCATCGCATATAAAACTTTTTCCTATAAAATCAGCTTCCATAATAGAATTTTTTTCTATTCCTATACGATTGCATAATACAATAGGAGTTAAATTTTCTATTGCTCTGATTCTTGCTATTTCAAATGTTGTAGATGAACCAAAATTACCAAGTACACATATTAAATTACTTCCATTCAATATTTGTTTTCTTGATATCTCAGTAAACCATAAATCAAAGCATATTTGTACTGATATATTAACGCCATTAATATTAAAAATTAAATCAGCGTTATTTATATCTCCAGAGTCAAAGAAATTTTTTTCAAAATCGGATAAATGTATTTTTCTGTATACACCTTTAATATTACCTTTTTCTATTATTATGGCTGAATTATAAATTTTATCTTGAAAATTTTCAGGAAAACCTGCAATTATAGAAGTATTATTTTCCTTTGATATTGTTACTAAATTATTTATAAATATACCATCTTCTATATTTTCAGATATTTTTTTAACTTCTTCTCTATCTTCAAATAAATATCCACTAGATGATAATTCAGGCAATACTATTAAATCGGATTTGTATTTATTATTTATTTCTTGTACAAAATTATTTATTATTTCTAAATTTTTATATTTGTCTTTTTGTACATCAAATTCAATGGCATTAATTATCATTTGAAGTTTCTATAGCCTCTTTATATCCTCGCTCTTCCAATGATTTTTTTATTTTTTTATCCCACATTTTATCATCAGTTATTACTGTAACATATTTTAATCGAGGAGCAGTTTCTTTTGAAAGCATATCAATATTAAAGCATTTTATATTTTCTAATATAAGTCTTCTTATTCTAGCATGATTTAATATTGAATCCATATTTTCAAGATTTCTTAAATTGGTAAGTCTTACTTTTTCTAATTCTTCTAAATTATCAAAGTTAGGTAATTCTGTCATTGCTGGTATATTATTAAGTTCTAATGATTTAAGAGTTTTCATATTGGATAAAAAGTTAAAAGATCTTATATTTTTACCTTTTTCTATATATAATTCCTCTATACAAGGAAGTTTTTTAGGCATTTCTTCTTCATGCGATACGCCGGAAAGAATAGCTATTTTTTTCAAATTAGGATTCTTGTCAAATGATTCCATTCTGAATGTACCAGCACCTATTTCCTTTATAGTTGGTCTTGCTGCCAAATAAACATCTTGTCTTAATGTTAATCCATTTTCTATATATACACTCTCTAAATTTTCTATATTATCAAGAGGTTTTAATTCCATATCTTTCAATAAATCACCATATAAATGAAGACTTTTTAAATTTATTAGTCTTGCAAATATATTAACGCTTTTTAAAGGTTTTTTTAATGATGCATGATATATTAGATTTTGAATATCCGGCAAAACCATTAATAAATCATTTCCCATCACATTATTTTTATAAGATTCATTTCTGTCAGATGATATATTTAAGAAGAAATCGCTTCTAGTTCTTAATATTTCATTAAGAGTTGGTATATTTTCTTTTGGTATACCTATATCATCTACAAATAAAGTCAGACTCTCTTTTGAAAGTCCTAAATCAAAGAGACTTTGATTATCTAATTCAGATATTTTTATATTTCTCATAATTTTTACCTAAAAATTTTATTTAAATAATGATTAAAGGACTGGTGCTATTATTCTGCAAGCTGAGTTTCTAAGTCTTACAAGTGCAGGCTGTTTAGAATATTCTTCTAATGTTATTTTATGAGAGTTCATCATATCTTTTTTGAACATATCCTCAAATTTTTTAGCTGTATCTGCATCATATATAACCGCATTCATCTCATAATGTAAATAAAAGCTTCTTATATCCATATTACAAGTACCGCAAGACACTATTCTTCCATCCATAACACAGAATTTACTATGTAGGAATCCTTTTTCATATAAATATATATTAACTCCAGCTTTGAGCAAAGTTTCAAAATATGTTTGAGCAACCCACCAAGCTACTAATTTATCAGGTTTTCCTGTAATCATTAAATTGACATTAACTTCAGATAAAGCAGCATTCTCTAATGCAATTAAAAAAGCATCATCCGGCACAAAATAAGGGCTTTCTATATAAATAGTTTCTTTTGCTTCTTCTATCATTTTAGAATATACTTTTTGTATGCTGTCCCAATTTGAATCAGGGCCTGAAGTTATTATTTGAACAGGAAGGAATTTATCAGTTGTTGCCAAAGGGAATAAATCTTTCCTTATTATGGAAAGTTTTTCCTCGTTTAAATCTTTATTGGCAAATTTTATTTTTCTTGAATGTCTGTGTTTGTTTTCTTTTGCATCAAATACGTCTAAATCTCTTCCTCCGGCATTATACCAATCACATACAAATACATTCTGTATAAGATTACAGGAATCCCCAACTATTCTCATATGAACATCTTTCCAAGATTCAAAACGTTTTCCTCCGTCTATATATTCCTGTCCTAGATTCATTCCTCCCATATATGAAACTACTCCATCAACAACTACTATTTTTCTGTGATTTCTATAATTAACGAATCTAGTCCATAATATAGAGAAAGGATCATGATAATATAAAAATTTTATTCCATGTGCTTTTAATTCTTTTTTGTATTTATGGCTTATTCTTTTTAAAGAACCAACTCCGTCAAATATTAATCTTATTTCTACTCCCTGATCAGCCTTTTTTATGAGTACATCTTTTATTCTTTCACCTAATTTATCGCTTCTCCATATAAAATATTCCATGTGTATTGTTTTTTCTGCTAATTTTAAATCCTGTATCATAGCATTAAAAAGCTCTTCGCCGTCATCAAATATGGAAACTTCATTTTGTACAGTAATTAAAGAATAACCGCTTTTAATTGCAAGCTTTACTAAATTGATATTTTTTTCATAATTTCCTTTCATATCATCAAGTATTTTAATTTGGGTTTTTAAAAGCGATGAGAAATGTTTCTTGATCATATCTTCAGGAAGTTTTGCTGATATTTTCCTTTTAGATTTTTTCCAGTCCATTCCTAAAAATATATAAAATATTACTCCTACATAAGGCAAGAATACTAGAACCGTAAGCCAAGCAATAAAAGAATAAGGCGGCCTATTTTCAAGCAGCATTTTTATTGCTATTGATACAACATACAAAAAAAATATAATCGTTAATATATAAAACAGCATATCTCTAATCTATACACAATTTCCCTAAAATATCTATTTACTTTCAAAGGATAATATAGAAAATAATAAAAGTCAAGAAAATCACATTAACATAATAATAAATTTATTGAAGTACTTGACAAATTTCCTTAGTACTGTACAATAATTATACTTCCGAAAATATTTGTAATGAAGGGCGTTGGTTTTCTTTCATTTGAGAGAGACCGACACTCTTTTTTTATATAGAGGAAAATACATTAAATAATAACAGTTTTTATATGAGTAATAAGAATAATAAAATAAAACCTCAAAAACAGAAAGAATACGGCAGAGAGCCTAAAAAAAAGAAATTTCCAAAAAAAGAAAAATTAAATAAAAAGACAGATGATAATATTATTGATGAAAACTTGTTATTTGATGGTATAAAAGATATATTGGAAAATAAAGGCATATATTTATTGGATTTGAAGGTAAGAAATATTTCAGACAATAAAAAAGTATATGGTGTTATATTTAAAAAGAAAGAAAGCGTTTCACATACTCATTGTATAGAAACTACAAGAATAATTCAGGAATGTATAAAATCCAATGGTTATGATGAAGGAGATTATACTATTACTGTATCAAGTGCTGGTTTTAGATGGAAATTTGACAGCAGATATGAATTATTTGAAGATATGCCTATAAAAATAAAATATAGAAATGGTGAAGATTTTGTTACTGATTATGCCGTATTAAAAGAAGCTAAAGATGATTATATTGTAATTAGCGTTATTGATGAAGAAAATATTACTAATGAAAAAAATATCAAAATATTAAAAAATGATATCATAAAAGCAAGATTAAATTGTTAATATTTATTATATATACAAAATAAAAAATGGAGAATTAAAATGTTTGAAAACGTTGGAACTTATTTACAGCAACTTTCTGATGAAAAGGATATTAGTGTAGATCTTTTGAAAGAAGTTATAGAATCTACTATGGTTTTGGCTTTAAAAAAGAAATATGGCAATGATATAAATTTTCATATTCATTTTGATAATAAAAATAATCCTACTGTATATAAGGGAGCTAACGTTGTAGAAGAAGTTAGAGATAAAAATAAAGAAATATCTCTAGTAGAAGCTAAAAAATTGGATCAGGATATCAATTTAGGCGATGAAGTTTTGATACTTGTAGATCAAGTAGAAGCTTTCGGAAGAATAGAAAGTATGGTAGCTAAAACTACATTCTTCCAAAAAATATCAGATCTTGAAAAAAATCTTATATATAATGAATTTAAAAGAAGAGAAAATCAGTTAGTAAATGGATATTTCCAAAGAGAACATAAAGGCACTATTTATGTGAATTTAGGTAAAACAGAAGGTGAATTACAGAAAAAAGACCAATCTCCTAGAGAACATTATGCAGTTGGCGACAGAATAAGAGCTTATATATATAAAGTTCAGGGCGGAAAAGATGATAAAGGTAAAGAGCTTCCAACTAAAATATTATTAACTAGAACAAAAGCTGATTTTATTAAAAAACTTTTTGAATTAGAGATACCGGAAATAGCTGACGGTACAATAGAAATAAAAAATGTTGTAAGACAGCCGGGATTAAAAATCAAAGTGGCTGTTGTATCAAATAAACCTGAAGTTGATCCTATAGGTGCATGTATAGGTCAAAAAGGTATACGTATACAATCAATAATCAAAGAAATTGAAGGCGAGAAAATAGACGTTGTAAAATGGTCTAAAGATATTAGGGAATATATTGCTGAGGCTATAACACCTGCTAAACCTATAAGAATTATTATTACAGATCCGGAAAAGAAAGAAGCTATGATAATAATACCAGATGAGCAGCTTTCTTTAGCACTTGGTAAGAGCGGATACAATGTTAAACTTGCTTCACAGCTTACAGGATATTATTTTGATATTAAAACAGAAACAGATATTAAAGAAAATCCAGAATTGTTGAAAGATATAGTTCCATTAAATCAAATATTCTCTGATACAGCAGAAGAAACAGAAGCTACAGCAGAAGAAACAGAAGTGGCAGAAGTATTTGAAAGCAACCTTTATTCTTTACAAGGTGTTGAAGAATCTATCATTAAAACTCTTATTGAAAATAACATTAATTCTATCGAAGAATTATACAATTTATCATCTGAAGAGATTATGGAAAAAACTAACCTTGATAAAGATACAGTTGATAATTTGATGCTTGTAATGAAAGATGTTGTTGAAATAGTTGAAGGCGAAGATGATTATGAAACTACTTCAGAGGAAGTTGTTGAAGAAATAGAAGTTTATGAATGTCCTAACTGCGGATCAAGCATTACAGAGGGTATGACTAAATGTCCTAAATGCGGAATAGAGCTTTCTTTTGAATAATTGAGTTATATATGCAATGTGAGGTTTGCGGAAGCGAAAATTATACTGAAGTCGGCATCATAAAAAATGTATGGCAAAATGATAAAAAAGTTTATCAGTGTAATAACTGTAAATTATATTTTATAGAATTGCCTACAGATGAAGAAATATACCTTTTATATAAAAATGAATATCATAATAATATAAAAAATAAATTATTTGAGATGGCTAAAAGCAAAATGCGTTATGCTAGAAGCCTATCTCAATTTAATTTTATTAATAAGCATATAGACTGTAAAAATAAAAAAGTATGTGAAATAGGTGCTTTTGACGGTTTATTATTGAGCATATTCAAGAAAAATAATTGCGATGTTTATGGATATGAACTTAATGATAATGCCAGAGCTTATGCTAAAAATAAATATGATATTGATTTGAAGCCTAACTTCTTAGAAAGTAAAAATAAATATGATATTATAATTCTTTCGCATGTTATTGAGCATTTTAAAGATGCAAAAAATGTTTTATTAAAAATAAAAGGTATGCTCAATGAAAATGGATACATATATATAGAAGTTCCGAATTCTCCTATGATTGATCAATGCAGTCATGAAATGTTAATTAGATATTTATCTACAGAACATATCGTTAATTTTAACATGTCAAATTTGAAGATGTTTGTAGAATCTTCAAAATTAAATATTATAGAATGTGTATACAGTAATTATTCTGTATCTAATAAAAATGAAAGTTTGAGAGCCAATATTTTAGAGGGTAGTTTGCCAAGTGTTTCTAATTTATTTTCTTTTGGTCTGTTTGGTTTTAAAACATTTATTGTGCCGAAATCTACATTTATAGAGTATTATGATAACAATAATATATGGTCTTACGGTGAAAATATCAGAATAATAGCACAAATTAGTATGTAAATATACCGATATATAACTTTTTATAGATTTTTATAAAAAAAATTATAATTATTTTTGACTTTATTTTTATAATGTTTATTATTTAAAATATAAGTTCTTTTATTTTAATTTTATATATGGGGTTTTACTATGAAAAACATGCTAATGATCAAATTCTTGGCGCCTTTTATAATACTTCTAATGATACTTTTTATTGTAATATCTTTTGTTTACAGACCTATATATAGGGATAGGTTTTTAAATGAAAGATATCTTAAAACATTAGAAGCTAAAACAAGAACAGAAGGGTATGTTGAGGAACTCAAAAATACAATATATGTTATGGGAGCTTATCTGGAATCCAATCCTAGTTGGGTAGAATTTGGTAATTTTTTAACCAATGTACAAAAGCTAAATTCCGGATATTTAAATGTTTATTTTGGAGGAAGCCTTCCTTATCCGCAAGGTGGTGTTTTTATGAACACTTTAGAAGTTTATCCTTTAACTTATGATCAAACCTCCAGAGATTGGTATAAAGATTCTGTAGCGACCAATGGCATAATGATTAGTGCTCCATATATTGATTTCGCTGTTAAGAAACTTACAGTAACATTTGGTAAATCAGTTTATACTAATGGAGCTTTAAAAGGTGTTTGTGCAATAGATTTTGCCAATATTAATAGTATAGCTGAAAGTTTAAAGAAAAATTTTAAAGAAGAAGTTTATATTGTTTCTGAAGATGGTATATTTATGACTCATGATAATGAGGATTACATCTTAAATGAAAAAAATAATTTATTTACTTATGAAATATTTGCTGATTTCAAAAATAATTTATCATCTCATATTGGAGATTTAGATATTGTTGGTGATGAATGGTATTCTATTCAAAAAACTGATAATGCTCCTTGGTTATTGGTATTTAAAGGAAGTGCTAAGCCTTTCTATTCTCAATTTACATTTTTAATGCTGTATTTGTTCCTATGTATTGTACTTCTTATAATATTGGAATGTTTATTAGTAGCAAGAATAGTTATACCTTTATCTAAGAATTTATATCATGCTATTGATATAATGAAATTGATACAAGATGGCAGATTTGACAGTAAATTTGATGAAAATGATTTAAAGAGAAAAGATGTAGCTGGCGTATTATCTAATTCTATTAATGATATGCAGCTTATAATGCATAATATAGTTGCTGAATTGAAAAGTAATATATCTGTAATTAATAATTCTTCTGAAAAAATATCAGGCGGTATAGATGATTTATCTGATAGAACATCATCTCAGGCAGCAGCTGTTGAAGAAATTACAGGTTCTATAGAAAATTTACTATCAGCAATATCCAATACATCAAAGAATTCTTATGAAGCTAAGAATATGAGTTCTAAAGTTACGGAATCAACTCAGCATGGTGTATCTGCTGTTGGTGAAATATCTAATAATATGATAGAGATATCAGAATCAAGTAAGGAAATATCTAATATTACAAAATTGATACAGTCTATAGCATTTCAAACTAACATATTGGCACTTAATGCAGCAGTTGAGGCAGCACGTGCAGGAGAACAGGGAAGGGGATTTGCTGTTGTTGCTTCTGAAATTAGAGCTTTGGCACAGAATGTTAATGAGGCAGCAGGAAATATTACAGACATTATAGAAACAACTGTTGCTAAGATACAGGTAGGAGATGAGTCTGTTAAACGTTCTTTGGATATACTTTTGGAGATAGAAAAGTCTGCTAAAGATGTTTCTGATATACTTGTAAAAATATATGAAGCTGCTTCAGAAGAAGAAGAAAGTGTTAAGCAAATTAATATAGCTATGAATGAATTAAATAGCATCACTCAGGAAAATGCTGAACTTGTTAATGAAAGTTCTATACTTGGAAAAGAAGTTGTAGCTGGTACTAATAATTTATATTCTGAACTTGAGTATTTTAAACTTAACTCTTAATTCTCAATAAACAGTAAAATAAAAGGAGCAGTTATTTTATATAGCTGCTCCTTTTTTATTAATGAATATTTATATTATTATAGTTTAACTTTTTAATTAATTCGCAGGCTTCATCTACTTCTTTTAAGCTTATATCTCTATGAGTAACGAATCTTACTTTATATTCTCCAAATGAGCTAGCTCTTACACCAAGTTCTTCCAATTTACCAATTATATATTCTGAAGTTTTTTCAGTATCTGCTATAACTATATTAGTTTCTACATGTTCAAAATCAAGAGTACCAATTCCGGCTTCTACGATAGTTTTGGCTATTTTTTTAGCTTTTATATGATCTTCTTCCAATGCTTCTATATTGTGCTGTAATGCATATATACCAGCAGCAGCCATTAAACCAATTTGTCTCATACCGCCGCCTATTAATTTTCTCATAATGAATGCTTCTTCTATAAACTCTTCTTCTCCGCAAATCATAGCTCCCATTGGTGCACCAAGACCTTTAGATAAGCAGAATGTAATGGAATCTGTATTTGATGCTATTTCTTTTACAGGTACTTTTGCAGCAATAGATGCATTGAATACTCTAGCTCCGTCCATATGAAGATGAACGTTTTTAGATTGTGTAAATTGATATAATTCTCTAAGTACTTCTATAGGATAAACAGAACCGCCATGTCTGTTATGACTGTTTTCTACCTCTACCATATTTATAGGTGAAACGAAATATGGCTGATGGCCTGCAAAATATTTTTCTACTATACTTTTTGTTAATATTCCTCTGTCTGCTTTTGTTGTTATAGTCATAATTCCAGCAAGAGAAGAAGCTCCTCCCAATTCATAATGCATAATATGTGATTCTTCTTCTAAAAGCATTTGTTTGCTTCTTGTTCCTTTTATTAACATAGGTATTAAATTACCCATAGTACCGCTTGAAACAAATATAGATTTTTCTTTTCCTGTAATTTCTGCAGCCATTTCTTGAAGCTTATTTACTGTAGGGTCTTCCATATAAACGTCATCGCCGCATTCAGCTTCGTATATAGCTTTACGCATTGCTTCATCTGGTTTAGTTATGGTGTCGGTTCTTAAATCATAGATTTTCATTTTAACATTACTCCAATTTTTTATTCTTCCTAAAAATAATATAATTTATAAGCACAATAATTGTATGTGTTTTAAAATAAATTACAAGTGTATTATATAAACAGTTATAATTGGTATATGATAAATGAAAAAATAAATTTATTGTAATTTATTGTCATATAAAATGGTATTTATCAAAAAAAATATTATGTAATTGAAATAAATTATAATTTTACCTATAATATAACGCAATAAATTATATTATTTAAGGATAATAAATTATGATAAAAAGATACACTAGAAAAGAAATGGGCGAACTTTGGAGCTTACAAAATGAGTTTCAAGTTATGCTTGATGTTGAAATTGCTGCTTGTGAGGCTATGGCTGAAATAGGAGAGATTCCTGCAGAGGCAGTAAAGAATATTAAAGAAAAAGCTACTTTCACAGTTGAGAGAATTGCAGAAATAGAAAAAGAAACTAATCATGATATTATATCATTTGTAACAGCAGTTCAGGAAAATGTAGGCGAGGGCGGACAATATATACATAAAGGCTTAACTTCAAGCGATGTAAAAGATACTGCATTAGCTGTTATGATGAAAAAATCTGCTGAAATTATATTAGATGATTTAAAAAGATTATCAGAAGTATTATTAAGAAGAGCTAAAGAGCATAAATATACTCCTTGTATAGGACGTACTCATGGTATACATGCTGAGCCTATGACATTAGGTTTAAAATTTATTTTATGGTACGATGAGAATGAAAGAAATATTAAAAGAGTAGAGGAAGCTAAAAAACAAGTTTCTGTTGGTAAGCTTTCTGGTGCTGTTGGTACTTATAGCAATATTGATCCTAGAATAGAAGAAATAGTTTGCAAAAAATTAGGCATAGAAGCTGACAAAGTTTCTACTCAAATAATACAAAGAGACAGACATGCACAGTATCTTACAACTTTAGCTATTGTTGCTAGTTCATTAGAGAAATTTGCTACAGAGATTAGAAATTTACAAAGAACAGATATAAGAGAAGCAGAAGAATATTTCAGTGAAAAACAAAAAGGTTCATCAGCTATGCCTCATAAAAGAAACCCTATCACTTGCGAAAGAATATCAGGTTTAGCTAGAATTGTAAGAGGTAATGCTTTAGCTTCTATGGAAGATATTACACTTTGGCATGAAAGAGATATAAGCCATTCATCAGTAGAAAGAGTTATACTTCCAGATTCTACAATCGCAGTTGATTATGCTATTAATAAATTCATTGATATAGTAGATAAGCTTTTAATTTATCCAGAAGCTATGAAAGCTAATATTGAAAAGACAGGCGGTTTAATTTTCAGTCAAAGAATATTAATAAGTTTAGTTAATAAAGGCATTGACAGAGATAATGCTTACAGATGGGTTCAAAGAAATGCTATGAAAAGATGGCTCAATAACGAAGACTTCAGAGAGAATGTTCATAAAGATGAAGATATTACAAAATATTTAAGTTCTCAGGAAATTGATGACTGCTTCGATTATGCTTACTATCTAAGAAATATCGATGTAATCATGAAAAGATTTGGAATATAATTTATATTAAAATAAATTAATATATAGGGGCTTTATATTTTTATAAGGCTCCTATTTTTTGTTTTTTATTCTTATATTGTTCTGTATTGATATATATAAAGTGATATGTATACTGTACTTTTAAATTTTTGATTTTATTTTGAGAAATTTTAATTTATAATATTGACTTATATAATTAATAATGTAACATGTAATTCATCATATTAACATGAGGTGGTATGATGATTAATTATAATAATATTGTTTCTTTCAAAAAATCTTCTTTAATCTTTATAGAGGATACTTGTCCTAAAAATTCTTTTTATATAATTACCAGCGGTAAAGCGGTGTCTTATGGTATCTATTTCGACAGTAAGATGGAATATACTACAGGTGATATATTAGGGTTGGTAAATTCAGCTTTGAATGAGCCTTATTTTTTCAATATGAGAGCTGAAACTGATGTTGAGGCATTGGAGATAAATGTAGATGAAATTATAAAGATATATAATAGAGATATAATTAAAAAAATACATTATTACTTGGAAAATTCTTTAGAAATTTGGCTCAGTAAATATTATATTAATCTTTCGCATCATAATTCTATTACAAAATATGATATTAAAGAAGAATATGTTTTAAATATGGCTCAAATATATATTGACAATGGTTTTCCTACTATTGCCTATGAAATGTATAAACAATGTTTAAAATTATTTCCTGGAAGTGATAATTCTCAATCTATTAAAGATATAATAAATTCTATGAGTGAATACAATTTACCAGAGCCTGTTGAAATAGATGATAATGTTTTTTATTGTAAAAAAGGATATTGTTTATATACAGAGATTATGGCAAGCAACTATCTTTATCTTATTAATTCCGGTAAAGTAGGGGTGTATAATGTTGTAAATTCCCAATTAGTTACAAGGGCTATTTATTCAAGCAATAATCTTGTAGATGGATATATGCCGGATATTATTTATCAGCCTTTATCAACTACAACTATAGTATTAGAGGATTCAAAAATAAAATTATTAAGTAAAGAGGAATTTATATCAATAGTTGCTAATGTGAATTCTTTAAGACCTTATTATTTTAAAATAATTTGTACAAAAATAAGAAATAATATTTTTAAAGTTATGGCTCTTAATAGTAATGATCTTTTTATGAAAATTTTGATCACTATATATTATATAGTAAGAACTGAAATTTTATTTCTTAGCAAAGAAGTAAATAATATTGATCTTCTTTATAAAGTACATGATATAGTGACAATAATAGGTTGCAATAAAATAGATGCTGTTAGAAATGAATTAAAAAAGATTAACGCTATTAGTATAGATGAAGAAGATTATATTCATATACTAGATATTAATGAAATCATAAAAGAGTATGAGATATATAAAAAAAGACTATCTTTAAAAAATCATTATAATTAATGATTGGTATTTTTATTGTTCTTTTTCTTTTGTATCAATAGCAACTAATTGTGAAGGAGCAAATCTTAAGCCGAATTGTAATCCCATATCAATACTGTCAACTGAAGTAATTTTATTATCTTCACTTTTTTTTCTTACTCCAAATTCATATCCTGCATATAAACCAACATTAGCTGCTATATTATGAGTATTGAATATAGAATAATCGAATGTTAATTTTATATAAGGTATTACATTTATATAATTGTATGCTGCTGTTATATAGGCAATATCATATTTAGTTACATTTATTGTAGATTGATTTTTATTTTCTTCTGATTTAGTTTCTATATATTCATATCCAACTAAAGGAATTTTTACACCTACACCTAATCCTATTGAAAAATCTCCTATATTAAATTTAGGCAATATTCCTATTTGGAAGTTATGAAATTTTATTGATGTTTTTGATTTATCTTCACTTACAGAATAGGCATAAGTATCATAACTGTAACCTGCTTCTCCTAAAATGCTAACACCCATACCATTTTTTAAATCTATCATATATCCAAATGATCCGGAAATTCCTATATCAAATCCCAAGTCAGGTTTTCTTGAAATATTATCGATCTTTCCCATAGGCATACCAACTGACAATCCCATAGGAACATTGATTATTGCTTCTATACCGCTTTTGGCAAAAAGAGATAAATTAATAAATATAAAAACTCCTATAGTAATAAGCAATTTTTTCATAATTATAATTAAACTCCTTTTGTTTATAAATGAATATAATATATTATTATATTTATCGTCTTTTTAAATATAATATTTTATTGTGTTTTATAAAATAAAATTTAGAATATTATTATTTGCCTATACAGAAATTAGCAAATATTTCATTTATTACTTCTTCAGCATCTATTTTGCCGCTTACATTTCCAAGTATATTATTTAATATATTCATTTCTTCTGCAACTTCATCTAATGAATATTGCTGTTCTGATTTTTCTATACATACATCAATCTGTTTAAGTCCGCTTTCTAAATATCCTCTTTCTCTGTTATTAACATAGCTTTCTTTATTGAATATATCTATATCAGAATCGGCAACATAGTTTTTTAATGCCTGTATTAAAGTATCTTTACCTGCTTTAGTTTTTGCACTTATTTCTATTATATTATTACTTTTTATATTGTAATTAAATCTTTTTTCACTGTCGCTTTTATTTAGAATATATATTATATTTTTATTATTCAATGAGTTTAGAAATTCTATTAAATTAATATCATCTTCATTGGCATTGTCACTGCTGTCAAAAACCGCAAGTATAATATTAGCTTCATCAGCACATTTTTTAGCCCTTTCAATCCCTTCAAGTTCTATATCATTATCAGCTTCTTTGTGAAATCCAGCAGTATCCATTAAATAAAATGGTATATTATCTATATAAATATTTTCGCTTAAAAAATCTCTTGTAGTTCCTGCTATATTTGAAACTATTGCTCTTTCTCTGTCTAATATCATATTGAATATGCTGCTCTTTCCAGCATTAACCCTTCCAAGTATAGCTACTTTTATACCATTAATAAGATTTTCTACTCTTTTGGAATTTGATAATATATTTTCTATGTCTTTTTTTATTTGTAAGAAATTTTCTATTAATTTGTCATAAGAGAAACTTTCTGTATCATCTTCAGGGAAATCTAATTCACCATAAACAAGCATTAGAGAATTTTTTATACTATCTCTTAATCTGTCAATTTCTCTTGTGAGCCTTCCTCTCATTTTATATATGCTGGCTTCTGCCATAAGTTTATTATTAGAATCTATTAAATCATGTATAGCTTCTGCTTCGCTTATACCAATTCTTCCATTGATATATGCTCTGTATGTGAACTCTCCCTTATTAGCCGCTCTTGCTCCGTTTCTTATTAGAAGGTTAATTAAAGAATCTATTACTACAATGCTTCCATGTGAAATAAATTCTACAGTGTCTTCTGATGTAAATGAATTCGGAGATAATGTTGTAAGTACTATAAGTTCATCTATAGGGGTGTTATTTTCATCTTTTATTAAAGTATAATAACTTTTTCTATGTTCAAAGTTTTTAATGTTTTTATTTTCATTATGAGCATAGAAGCATATTTTTGATGCTATTTCTAATGCTTTGCTTCCAGACATTCTTATTAATGCTAATGCACTTTTTGAGTAGGGTGTTGATAATGCTACAATAGTATCTTTTATATCATATTCATTCATATATATAAACTCTTAATTGTTATTTTCTTCTAATTGTCCGATTTTTTTCTGATTCTTTTTATGTTCTTTTAATTCTCTTTTTAATCTCTTTCTTTCTTCTTTGTATATTTTTTTATTTTCTTTTTCTTCCAATTTTAATGCTGTTTGCAAGTTTCCGTTATTGATTATATAATCAACACAGAAATTATAATCTGCCTGCATTTTATTAAGTTCAGGTACTTGTTTTGCAAATTTTACATAATCTGATTCTTCAAACATTTTTATTATATATTCATTTTCATTGAAGTTATTATTATTAAATAGTTCATTTATTTCAGTTGTTGTCATATCTTCTATATTGAATCTGAATCTTTTTGTGAGATATCTTTTAAATATAAATGTTAATTCAAAATAGTATTCAGCATATTTATTTTCATTATAATAAGCATTACAATCCATAACTTTTAATGCATTTAATGCTTCAGTATCTTCTTTGATATTTATTTTTTCATTGAATTTCTTTTCTATATATTTTACTATAGAGAATATCAATATTATTAATCCTATAACAGCAAAGGCTATTAATACAGCAAATATCCATACATATTTAGGCATTGGTATTCCCATAGTGTTTTTCATAGGAGGCAATGTTTCTCCGTCTGAGAATGAATTTACTAATATATTGATTTCTTCTCCGTAAAGCTCTTTATATTCATTGTTATAATTGTAAGAGATTTTGAATGGATATATAACAAATTGTCCTACATCATAGAAACCTATTTGGTATTTTATTGTTCTTTCTTTATAATCACCTATAGTTCTAGTTTTATTTTCAACGGATACTATTCTTGATTTACTGTTTCTTTCGTCAAATGAAACATCTTCATAATTGTAATCTATATTATTTTTTGATACTATACGTACTTCATATTCTACAATATTTCCTATTATTATATTCACAGAAGACACACTTGTTTTTGATGATATTATAGTGTTTTTATCTATTGGTTTTGAACAGGAAATAAATATTAATATAAAAAATAGTAATATGAATTTTTTCATGAAATTAAACTTATCCTATATAATCTGCTGTTTTTTTCTTTCATTTCTATTTCAAATAAATAGTATGGAGGTTCAAAATAGTCTTTGAATTTATTTCCCCATTCTATAATAGTTATTCCATTTTCTCTGATTTTATCTTTAAATCCTATATCATCAAGTTCTTCTTTACTGTCTAGTCTATATAAATCAACATGTCTTAATATACTTTCTTTTCCGTTAAGTATAATATCATATTCATTTATCAATGTGAAAGAAGGACTGCTAACTATATCTTCACTCTCTAATAATCTTGATAAGATTCTAACGAATGTTGTTTTTCCGAATCCTAAATTTCCTTCCATAATTACTATGTCGCCGTTTTTTAATATGCTTTTGAAAAATGAAGCAATAGTTTCTATATTGTCAATATTTATATTTTCTTCTTCTTTTAATATTTCTTTTTTCATAGTTTATTAATTTTTTATTTTATAATTAGTTTAGAAAATAATATATCATAGGTCATTATTTGTCAAATATGAAATATCTTCTTTTTTAGAGTTTTGTATATTTGACATTTCTAAAATTGCAAATATTGATATTAATCTTAATGAAAAATTACTCATATCAAGACCAGCTAATATTAATAATGTGAATATTATTAATTTAGGATAATAGTTTTTTGATACTATTGATGTAATAAATGATGAAAACAAAGTTATAAAGAACATTATCATCACTACCATATATATTGTGAATGGTAAATACATTACAATTCCTAAGGCATTAAAGAATGATATTATGATTAATAAAAAATTTGCTCCAAATAGGAATATACTTAATATTGATAATATAATAGCAAGTATTACAAATACAAATGCTTTATTAATGTTTTTCATAATGATTTCTTTTATGAATATTAATATATAAGCTATTATTAATATTAAAAAAGAAAATGCTGATAATTTGCTTGTATAAGTAGAAATATGTGTTGATATATAATGAAAGATGTCGGAATCTATTAATTTATTAGCTGATATTATAATATAATTTATATTTGAAGCTAATAATGATAATAATATAAATACATATATTCCTCTTTCTAATTCTATTGTATCTTTTGATTTTATTATAGGAAATAAAATTTTTATAGTTAATATTAATGTTGCTGCAAAGAATAAGAATTCAATTATATTATGTATATTTATTTCCATAACATATAATTTGAGAGTTCCAAATATTAGAAATAATATACCCATAAAAGACAATAATATATTTGAATTAAATATAGCATTATAAAATTGATAAAAGACTAATAGAAAGAATGTTATTAGTACTATATAATCAAATATAAATGTTACTAGATATAGAAAAGAATTATTATCAACCACTATACTTCTAAACAGGATATAGTTAAATAATACAATAGCAATTAATATATAAGACCAAAAACTGTATGCAATAACAAAAGATGTATTTTTATTTGTGTTAGTCATTAACTATTATCCGATTATTGTATAGTACAGTATATAATAATACTATTATTAAAAAATTGCAAGAACATTAAAAAATATAGTTTGTTTAAGAGCCATAGATATTGCACACTTTTAGTTTAAAAAAAGAAGGTATTCCTTATAATTTAAATTACTAGAA
>NZ_CALXRM010000019.1 GCF_944390845.1 uncultured Brachyspira sp. | reverse complement strand
CGAAGTCCGCAGAGCGTGTGCGGCGGGAAAAAGTTGACTAAAAAAATGACAAAGTTAAAAATTTTTGGTATATATAACTGGAATACCGGTATTCTGCGATTCAGGATTTGTAATTTTATCACCTATATCAAAGGCATTAGCTTCAAGATCAAAAATATCATTGGCTGTTATGGGTACTGCATTAAGCGGAGGATTATATGCTACACATTGTTTGGTTCCTCCTACACCTGGCCCTATAGCAATGGCTGGAACTTTAGGTGCTAATTTAGGATTAGTTATTTTAGTTGGACTTCTTGTATCAATACCTTCTGTAATAGCTTCTATTATCTATGCTAAAAAAGTGGCAAGCAAAATATATATAGATGCTAATACTGAAGATAATGTTGATGATTTGATGGATAAATATGGTAAACTTCCTGGAGCTTTACATTCATTTTCTCCTATACTTCTTCCTATAGTATTAATAGCTTTAAAGTCTATAGCTGATTTCCCTTCAGCACCTTTTGGAGATGGAGCAGTAAAAACTTTCTTCTCTTTTATAGGAACACCTATTATAGCACTTTTGCTTGGAATATTTTTATCTATGACACTTCTAACAAAAGTGAATAAAGATGAAATATTATCTATTATATCTGAAGGTATAGTAAATTCAGCTTCTATATTGGCAATTACTGGAGCAGGCGGTTCTTTTGGTGAAATATTAAAAGCTTTGCCTATTGCTGACATATTAAGCAGTTCTTTGCTTCAATTTAATATAGGAGTTTTCCTTCCATTTATAATTGCTATGTTATTAAAAACAGCTATGGGGGCTTCAACTGTTTCTATGATAGTAACCTCATCTATGATGCTTCCTTTAATGGGTACTTTAGGATTTACTTCAGAGATACAAAAAGTTTTAGTAATAATGGCTATTGGTGCTATGACAGTATCACATGCTAATGACTCTTATTTCTGGGTAGTTTCTCAATTCTCTAATATGACCCCTCAGCAGGCTTATAAATGTCAAACAGGTGTTACATTGGTTCAGGGTTTGACAACTATCATAATAGTATTTATACTTTCTTTAATATTTAAATAATTAAGGAGTTTATTGTATGGTGTCTGTAACTGTTTTAATGGAAAATAGTCCTGCTGTTAATAAATCTCTAAAATATGAGCATGGACTTTCTTTATTTATAAAAACACCAAAAAATAAAATATTATTTGATTTTGGATCAAGCGATATATTTTTATATAATGCTCAAAGAATGGATATAGATTTAAATGATTTAGATGTAGTTGTATGCAGTCATGGTCATTATGATCATAGCGGCGGTTTTGCTGATTTTGTCAGTAAATATAAAATAAAAAAGTTTATAACTGGTGAAGGTTTCTTTGAGCCTAAATATAGAGCTGATGATTCAAAGTTTGCATATATAGGTAATCCTTTTAATAAACAGCTTTTACTAGACAATAATATAGAACATATCGAATGTAAAGATGTATACAAGATAGATGATAATTGTTATGTATTTAGCGGTTTTAAAAGGACTACTCCTTATGAAGAAGCATCATCAAATTTTGTATGCGGAAATTTAAATGAAGATATGAAAGTTGATAATTTTAATGATGAAATTTGTTTAGTTATAAAAACTGACAATGAACTTTGTTTATTAACCGCATGTTCTCACCCCGGAATAGTTAATATGGTAAAATCTGTAGGTGAATATTTTAATTCTAATGTTACAAGCATATACGGCGGAATACATTTAGTAGAGGCTGATGGTGAAAGAATAAAAAATACAATTGCAGATATGAAGAAATTAGGATTAAAAAAAGCAGGTTTTTGTCATTGTTCCGGAAATAAGGTAAAAGAAGTTGTAAAGAATGATGATGCTATAGAGTCTTCAGATTTTTGTACAGGCGACAGTATAATTATTAGATAGTTATTTGGTTTATTTTAAAATATAAAAGGGCTGCATAATTTTTGCAGTTCTTTTATATTTTAAATATTATTTTATAAATAATTTTCCATTAATTTCATCAATATAAAATAAAGCTCTATATCATAATTTTTATAATAAGATTTCATTAAATTTAATATACAAACAGAAGTGTATTCAAAAGCATTTTCTATATTATCGACTATTCTTTTTATATTTTCTTTATCATTATTATCTATAACATCACAATAATATATTTCTTTACTATTTTCCAAATTCTTTTCTATAGCTTTTTTTACTATCTCTTTATAGTATAGGAAATTATCTATATTAAAAGAATCAAAATATAAATAAGGCTTTTTTTCTGTATTGGAAGAATATAAATGATATAAATCTGACTTTTCTATATCTTGGAATAATATATTAAAAAAGTTATTAATATCTTTCTTCTTTGAATCACAATCATTTCTATTAGTTTTGGTATTATTATCACAAAAGCCTAACATAGTATTGTATATCATTTTTACATGCTGTTTATTTTCTACTTTTTGTGGTTTTATAACTTCAGTAGATGCTGAGGCTGTATTTTTGTATGAGAATGTTTTGAAATAGTTATTATAATCTTCTTTCATCTTCTTCAGATGTAAATTATGATTTTTCTCTTTTTGTTTTTCCTGCTTTAATAATATTTTATACTGATTCATATATTCATGATGTTTATCTTTTTGCCCCATCTCTAAATATAGTTTAGCCATCAATTTATATGTTTCAGATTCATTGTCTTTAAGATCCATAGAATTTTTCAAATAAAATAATGCTTTTTTATGATTGCCTATTTTTAAATAAGAATCTCCAAGCCATAATGATATTAAATAATTATCTTCATCATTATTTAGTTTTATTGATTTTTCTAAATATTTTATAGCTTCTTCATATTCGCTGTCTATGTAATTAATATATCCTATCCAATAATATGCCAAATAATTATTTTCATTATTGTTTTTTTCATTTATTTCTATAGATGATAATAAATAATGTATAGCATTCTTGTAGCTTTCTGTTTTAGCATAGCATATTCCAAGATATAAATAGTTTAAATATTCATGTTCTTGTACTTCTGATAATTTTATAAAGCATTCTAATTCATAATCTATATCATTATCATATCTTATAGCTATTTCTCTTGCCTTTTCAAAGCATTCTTCGGATAAACTTTCCTCATCTATAACTTTATATAGCAGCCCTAAAGTAAACCAAGTATCAAATTCATTATCTTTTAATTTTACAGATTCACTTAAATGTTCCAATGCCTTATCATATATTTGAAGAAGAAAATATGTATTTCCCAAATAATAACGGCTTAAATAATCATCATCTTTGAATTGTACAGATTTTTTTAAATATTCAACAGCATCATTATAATTTTTCAATTGAATGTAGCAATATCCTACATATCTATATACTAAATGATCCTCTATGCCTACTGCTTTTGATAAATATCTTAATGCTATACTGTAATATTTGTCATTAGTTCCTATTTTAGCATAGGTAATGCCTAACCATAAAGAATAATATTTATTTGTGCTGTCTAATTTATATGCACTTTCAAAACATTCCAATGATTCTTCTAATGAGTCGAATATGTCATAACATCTTCCCATATAATATTTATACATAGCCTTATTTACACTAGATTTTTCTAATGAAATGGCTTTTAAAAAATACATCATTGCTATATCGTAGCGGTCTAATTTATAAGAGCAGTATCCGGCTTTAAATATAGCTTCTATATTATTAGGGTCAATATTATTTAAAATATTGCTGCATAAATTAAAAGCATCATCATAGTTTTGATTTTGTATATATTCATCAATTTCTTGTAAGTATTTACTTATATTATTCATAATCTCACTTTAAAATAATTAGGGTAGTATTATAAGATATAATTTGATAAATTTAAACTACTCATGTATAATTATAACAATAACTATGAAAAAATAATCATTAATTCTTTCTATAAAAGATAATATTTTTTAAATTTTTTATATAAATTCTATTAATAATAATTTTATGATTAATAATATATACCTAAATAACTATATTTTGTTAAAAATAATTTTTTTTAATTTTAGATATCTGCAGGGCTTTGCCCCGCACCCCAGTTCTTTTACCGAGTAGGTACCTTTCGGTATTGGTATAAAAGAACCAAAACAACTTCATTTTTTACCTAAAACTAGGGTTTTATACCACATATTTAATACATATTCTTAAAATATAAAGTTCTAGCAATTGCGTTTTCGCAAAGCGTATCCGAGCTTGTCGAGGATATAGCTGCTTTTTTGTGCAGAAAAAAGTAGATAATTTTATATAAAGTCTATCAGTTGACAAACTTAAAAATTTTCAGTATATATAAATTTTATTAATAAAAATAAAAATTAATAATAATATAATAATTCAAAATGGATAATTTAATAATGGACAATATAAATTTTGATATACAAAGTACTAAAGATAATTACTTCAAAAGTTCAGAAGAAGCTTACATTAATCCGCCTAAGAAAATACCATTCTTTTTGAAACTGCCTATGTGGATAGCTAAAAAGAAAGTGAAAAAAGACTTACTTCTTCCAAAGATTTTGGCTTGGAATCCTAAAACTGCAATAAGTTCGGGTGTAATGGAGGCACTCATAACTCATGATGATAAAGAAGTACCTAAAAGGCTTTTGAAACTTATAAGGATACAGATTTCAATAGATGTGGCATGTCCGTTTTGTATAGATATGAATAGTTTTGAATATGATAAAGAAAATGTAACCGAAGAAGAAATAAAATATTTACAAAATAAAGATATAGATTCCTGCCCGACTATGTCAAATAAGGAAAAGATTGCTTTAAAATATATTTCAACTATAACGAAAACGCCTGTAATAATATCCGAAGAATTAATCACAGAAGTAAAAAAAGAGTATTCAGAGCGTGCTATATTAATATTAGCTTCCACTGCGGCACAGGTTAATTATTGGGCTAGGCTTATAAGAGGTTTAGGAGTTCCTACTGCTGGTTTTACTAATATATGTAAAATTAATAAATAGGTCAAAAATATTATAAATTATGTTTTGAAATAAATAATCAATATAAATGATATTAATAATTTCTCTTATATTGTATTTATATAAGTTATATTGACAAAAGAAATATTATAAGTTTTAATAAAAATATAATAAACAAAATGATAACTATAATATATGAACCTAGAAGTTAAAGTAACAGCGGGAGCTAAATCCAACAGTTTTAAATTCGAGAATGGGGCCTATTCCATTCGTATTATGGCTAAGGCTATAGACGGTAAAGCCAATAAAGCTATAATTGATTTCTTGGCTGATGAGCTTAATATCAAAAAAAGAGATGTTGAAATATTAAAGGGTGAGAAAAGCAGTAAGAAAATTATTGCTATTAATATTGATGATAAGTCACTTAAAGAGTATTTTAATAAATAAAAAATTGCATTTTAATGTTGACATAATATACATATTCATTGTAAAATATCTATATATTTGTATATGAGGTTTTTATGTATAATACAAAAATGGATTATCTTTTAAATGAAGCTTCTATCCGTATGAACAATGAAGATTATGATCAGACATTAGAAATTCTTGATGTAATATTAAAAAAAGTCCCTAAAAATTACAGAGCGAATTTATATAGAGGACAATTATGCGTAGAGCTTAAAGAATATGAAGACGCTATAAGATATTTTGAAGAAGCTAGAAAAGTAGACATAAAAACTTTCAAATCATATAATTTATTGGGTATAAGTTATCATGCTATAAAACAGTATGATAAAGCTATAGAATGTTTTAATGAAACTCTAAAAATTACTCCGAATTCTTATAAGGCTTATAATTTACTTGGAATAAGCTATTTTGAAAAAAAAGATTATACCAAGGCTATAGAATATTTTAATAAGGCTATAGAGATAAATCCTAAATATGATAAGGCTTATAATAATTTGGCTTTATTCTATTATAAGCATAAAAAATTTAATGAGGCAATAGAGTTCTTTGAGCATTCAAAGTCTTTAGATGAAATGGTTTTCAAAGCTTATGATATGCTTGGAATGAGCTATTACAAAATAGGCAATTATGATAAGGCTATAGAATGTTTAGCTAGATTTTTACAGTATAATACAAAATCATATAAAGTGGCTAATACATTAGGAGCGGTTTATTCTTTCTTAAAAGATTATGATAATGCTATAAAATATTTTAATAAGGCTATAGAGATAAATCCTAAATATGCAAATGCCTATAATAATTTAGCTTTAGTTTATTTCAATAGAAAGATGTTTGATAAATCAGCTTTATATTTTGATAAGGCTAAAAGATTAGATTTGAATGCATTTACCGATTATAATAAACTTGGAATAAGCTACTATTCTAAAAAATATTATTATGAAGCTATAGAATGTTTCCAAAAAGTTATAGAAAAAAATCCTAATGCTTATAAGGCTTATAACTTTATAGGTATATGTTATTCATCTAATGAAGAGTATGACAAGGCTATAGAATATTTCAATAAATCTATAGAAACTAATGACAGATACTACAAGGCTTATAATAATTTGGCATTGGCTTATTATAATTTGGGTTATTATGATAAGGCAGTAGAGAATTTCAATAAGTCTTTGGATATTAATATAAATAATCCTGATTCCTATAATGGTATAGGTTTAGCTTATTATTATTTGGGTGAAAAAGAAAAGGCTTTAATTTATTTGAATAAGGCAGTAAGTATTAATCCTTCATATACAAATGCTTATGAGGCTTTATTTAATATATATTTTGATTTTGAAGAATATGACAGTGCTTTATATTTTGCCGATAAGGTTATGGAGATAAAACCTGATGTATCATTTAAATATTATGACAAATTAATTGATATATGCTTCATTAATAAACAGTATGATAAAGTTATTGAGTATTCTAAAAAAACTGATAAAGAAATTGATTATAATATACTTGCTTTATCCTACTATCATTTAAAAGACTATGATAATGCTTGCATATATTACAATAAATTAATAGAAAGAGAAAAATCATCTTTCAAATTGTATAATAATTTGGCTATTATTTATTATTTGAAAAAAGATTATGAATCACTTTTAAATACATATAATAGCTATATAGATAACTTTGAATTAAGTAATGTACAGTTTGCAAGCTATAATATATTTTTATTATCTTATACTTTATTAAGAAACAATATAATAAAGTACAGCGACTTCTTATCTTTATTTGAGAAATCTTTGAATAAAAGTATAGAACATTATAAACTTCATAATTCAAATGTGAATTCAAAATTATATAAAAGTATAGTTTATAATACAGATTCGCTAAAAATATTATTAGAGCATAAGATTCAATCAATTAATTCTTTGGATTTTCTATTCGGATCAATAGATGATAATAAATTAAAAGCTGTAAAACCTGTAATAGAGAAGTTAAAATTATCTTTATTTGATAACTCTATAACTGATTTAGATAATCATACTATATGTGTAGAATATTATTCAGAAAATGCCACAGTAATAAATATTAACAATTATAATCAAAATAATATTTATGGTAAAAGTGCTAAGTTTATAAATGATATAGATGAAATTCATTATGAGTCTTTGATTTCAATATTCAATTCAGAAAGCAGCGTAGCTTTATTAGACGGAGATATAAAAATAAAAGCGATATATTTCTCTAATGACTTTGATGATGCAGATATAGAGATAATCAGACGCATAATAAATGATGAAGATATAAAACTCTATAAATCAGACATTTAAAGAAATATTATATTATTTTGGTATAATAAAGTTATATATACATAAATCATAATTGTAAAATAACATTTCAGCATATAAGATTAGTATATAATAATGCATATAAATTTAATAAATGTATAAAAAAATTCCAAATATAATTAGATTTACATAACTCATATTAAATAAATATGCATATTCTTGAAAAAAGTTTCAACTATGTTATAATTTCGATATATAAAATAAAAAAGGATTTTCATTTTATAGGATATAAATATTATGGACGAAATTAAAGAAACAAAAGAAATTACTGCAGTAGAAGAAAGTACGGAATCAAAAGAAAACAATGAAGCTGTAAGCATGGAGGCTCAGGCTGAAAACAAAACATCAGAAAAAAATGCTTTTGAATTAGACGATTCTATACTTTCTAACAGAGAAGAATTAGAAAAAGTTATGGAAGCTATCATCTATGTTGAAGGCAGCGTTCCTATAAGCAGACTCAGAACTCTTTTTAAATGTGAGAACTCTGATATAAGAAACTATATAGAAAGCATCAATGCTAAATATAGAAGTGCTAATAGTGCTATAGAAATACTTGAAGTAGGCGATTCTATTATCATGACTATCATACCTTCTACGTTTGGTACATTATCGGCAATATATGATAAGAAGCGTAAGAAAAAAATTTCAAAAGCAATGCTTCAAACTTTATCTATCATAGCATATAAACAGCCTTTAACTAAAGCTGAAATTGATGATATAAGACAAAGCGACAGCGGATATCATTTAAGAGCATTGATGGAAGACGGTTTCATTACTTGGAAAGGAAGAAAGGATTATTTGGATAAGAGACAAACTTATGGAACTACAGATAAATTCTTAATTCATTTCGGCATCAATAGTTTAGATGATCTTCCAAAATTAAGAGAATTAAAAGATTTAGAATTTAATAAAAACGACTAATATATTTTATTAAGGACTTTGCTAAAAAATAGTAAAGTCCTTATATCTATGCTTATATCATTTTTATAATTATACTGTCGAAAATTATACAATTAATAAATAATATAAAAATTTTATGGAAAAAACATGGTAAAAAGATTAACGCTTGAAAATGGAATTAGAGTTGTCTTAGAGAATATGCCTATATTAGATACAGTTTCTATAGGCTTTACTTTTTTGACAGGCAGTGCTAATGAGAGTAAAGAGGAAAACGGATACACTCATTTTATAGAGCATATGCTTTTTAAAGGTACTGATACTATGACTTCTAAGGATATTATTAGAAAAATAGAAGGTGTAGGCGGTATATTTAATGCTTTTACTTCAAGACATTTAACTTCTTTTTATATAAATATAATATCTAAATATTTTGACAGAGCTATAGATACTTTAGAAAATGTTATGCTTCATTCTGCTTTTAAAGAAGATGATATAAACAGAGAGAAAAAAGTTATCATAGAAGAATTAAAAATGTCAAATGATACTCCGGAGGAAATATCAGCCAATCAATTCTTTGCTGCTGCTTATAAGGGCACATCTATGAGCTTTCCAATAGGAGGAACTATTAATAATATAAAAAGTATTAATAGAGATAAATTATATTCATATTTTAAAGAGCATTTTAATTCTAATAATTTGATTATTTCTATAGCGGGCAACTTTGATATAGAAACAATAGTTGACAGACTAGAAAAAATCAAATTGCCTAAAAAAAGCCCAACAGTTAATGGGGATTTGCCATTTTACTATAAAACAGTTACTAAAGAAAAACAGGAACTTCATCAAGTATATTTTTCTCTTATTACTCCTTCATACAGTGCAGCAAATAGTAAAGAAAGATATGCTATGAATATAGTTAATGATATATTCGGCGGAAGTTCTTATTCAAGATTATTTCAGGCTATTAGAGAAAATAAAGGACTTTGTTATAATATATACAGTTATAATTCAAGTTTCATCAATGGCGGTAGTTTTGAAATACATGGTTCTACAAGTTTGGATAGATATGAAGAAACTATAGAAAGCATATATGCTGAAATAGAAAAACTTATTAATGATAGAGTATCAGAAGAAGAACTTGAAGAAGCAAAAGAAAGTTATAAAAGTTCTATGGCATTTAGTAAACTTAATGCCGAATTCATAATGAATAAGAATGCCAGAAGCGAATTATATTTATCAAAGTATGTTTCATTCAAAGAAATTTATAATTCAATAGATAGAGTAGATTTGAAATTAGTTAATCAAGTTATTGATGAAAAACTAATAAATAAAAAATTCTTTTTAACATCAGTAGGTTCTGAAGGTACAAAAGATATAAGTAATGCTTTGAGTAAGAAATTGAAACTTAATTAATTTATTTATATTTATTAAAGCAGTTTTTATTATTAGATTTTGGGTATTTTGATTTTTTATCCCTCATTATAGTATCAAAACTATAGCGAGGGACAAAAATCTGCAAATATATTTTTTATAACTATATAGCAAAATAATTTTATTTAATTATCTCTTTTATCTTTTCTATAAATATATTCATTTCTTCATCAGTACCTATTGTTACTCTTATATAATTATCTATTAATCTAGTTTTGAAATATCTTACTAATATTCCTTCTTCTCTTAATTTTAGATAAATATCTTCAGCAAATTTATTTTTATGAGATATGAATAAGAAATTTGATTTAGAATCAGGTACTATAAATCCTAATTCTTTTAATATAACTTTTGTTTTTTCTCTAGTATTTATAACTTTATTTACGCTTTCTTCAAAATAAGCTTTATCTTTCATAGCTTCTATTCCGGCAAGTATTGAAAGTCTGTTTATAGTATATGAATTGAAAGAGTATTTAATATTTTTAAGTCCTTGAATTAGATATTCATTTCCAATAGCAAAACCTAAACGCATACCAGCTAATGCTCTTGATTTTGAAAAAGTTTGTATTACAAGCAGATTATTATATTTTTCTGTGAGTTTGTAGGCACTTTCTCCTCCAAAATCTATATATGCTTCATCTATTACTATTATATGGTTTTTATTAGTAGAGGCAATTTCTTCTATTTGAGAAAGGCTTAATAATAAACCAGTAGGGGCATTAGGATTAGCTATAAATATTCCGGAATTTAAATTCTTATAATCATTTATATCTATAGTAAAATCATCTTTTAAAGGTATTTGTACTTCTTTTAAATCAAAAAGTTTAGAATAAACAGAGTAAAAACTGTATGTAATATTAGGATAATAAATTTTATCTCCTTTATTGAAAAAAGCCATAAAAGAGAATGCCAATATTTCATCGGAACCATTTCCTATAAAAATATTTTTTTCATTTATATTGTAGAATTTTGATATTTCTTTTTTTAAATCTGAAACATTAGGATCAGGATAAAGTCTTAAATCATCAAAGTTTGATTCTGTTATAATTTTTTTTACAGCATTAGATGGAGGATATGGAGATTCATTTGTATTTAGTTTTATATATTTTTTATCTTTAGGCTGTTCTCCTGGTGTATATGGTTCTATAGATTTTGCTTTATTGCTTAAAAAATCACTCATAAAAAATCCTTTACATACTAATGGAAGTATTATTATATAAGATATTTTGTTTTATAACAATAATTAATTATCGATATTTTTTTGTATTAAATTGAAAATAGTATGAAATTATCAATGTAAACCGAAAATTTTTTGATTTATTTTAAAAAAATCAAAAAAAATTTTGAAAAATAAATTGACTTTAGGGTGTTAATTGTTAAATTAGTGGTAGTTAAATAATAGTGTTATCGATTTCAAATAAGCAATAAAAATAAAATTAAAAAAAATAAAAATAAACAATAATAAAAAACAAAAAAACAAAAAGAGGTTTTCATCTATGAAGAAAATACACAGCTTATCATTCAAAGTCCCATTTATAATTAGTTCTATTATTTTAATTACAATAGTTACATTGGCTTTTATTTCCATCTGGTCTTCATCAAGAGCCATAAGAAAAGCGGCATTGGAAGGTTTTTCTGCTACGGTTTCAGGTTATTCATCTATGATAGATATGGTGCTTCATGAGCAGAAATTAGCAATAGCAACCTATGCTCAGTCAGCAGCATTAGCTAATGGTATATTGAGAATGGACGATCCTGCAGTACAAAGTGAAGCTTTAAAGAGATTAAAAGATTTTGCTTCAGTAAATACTTATGCTATAAGTATAGGATTAGCAGATATGGAAGGAAATGTGTTGCTTGATAGTTCTAATCCTAAACTTGTAGGAGCTTCTATAGCAGAAATTCATAAACATTTATTTTCGTTTATGAAGTCTAATAATTACAAATTTTCTTTTGATAATTACACAAGTATATCATCTACTACAGGCGGGCAGGCTTTATTGCTTTGCGGAGGATTAAAAAATTCTCAAGGTAATTTTGTAGGTTTGATTTATATAAATTTAGATTTAGAAAAAGTAAATAAAGACTTTATCGGAAATTTAGATATTAACGGACGTATAACAGTTGCTAACAGAGATGGAAACGTTATCTTATCATCAGACAGTGAACGTATAGGAGGAAATTTGCCTGATGTTTACAGCATAATAAAAACAACAGATAAAGGAATAATAGAATCATATACTTATGAAGGTTATGAAGGCAAACGTTCTGCAGCTTATGAAAATGTTGATTTAATGCCTTGGACTGTTGTATTTGCTAAATCAGATAGTGAGATATACAAAGAAATAAAGTACACTATTCTTCGTACTGTAATAATTGGACCTCTTTTCATAATATTATGTACTATGTTAGTATTTATGTATATCAAAAGTATAACAAAACCATTAAATGAATTGGTTGATATATCAAAAGATATTTCTAACGGAGATTTGACATCTACTCATAGAAGCGTACAGCGTAAAGATGAATTAGGTGTTCTAGCTAACTCTTTCTTCGATATGAGAGACAGACTTGCAGATATTATAATCAAAGTTAGAACTTCAGCAGATGAAATAAGAATGAATGCAAAAGAGCTTTCTCAAGGAAGTGTAGATTTATCAAGACGTACTGAAGCTCAGGCAGCAAGCTTGGAAGAAACAGCTTCTTCTATGGAACAAATGGCTTCTACAATTAAATCATCAGCAGATCAATCTATACAAGGTAATAAGATGATGATAGATTCAAGAGATGCTATTCAAAGTGCCGGCGATATAATATTGGATACAACTAAAAATATAGAAGAAGTTTATGATGCTAGTACTAAGATTAAAGATATTACTAAGATAATAGAAGACATTGCTTTCCAAACTAATATATTGGCTTTGAATGCGGCAGTAGAGGCAGCAAGAGCCGGAGATATGGGGAAAGGTTTTGCTGTAGTAGCTTCTGAAGTTAGAAATTTGGCTCAAACTACTCAATCATCAGTAAAAGACATTACTGATTTAGTAGATAATGCTTATGAAAAGATAAATAAAGCAACAGAATCAGCTAGAGAATCTCAGGAGATATTTAATACACTTCAGGATAAGATAGAAAATACAGCTAAGATAATGCAAGACATTAGCTCTACAGCAGTAGAACAGCATGAAGGTGTAGAACAGGTTAATAGAGCAGTTACAGATATGGATACAGTAACTCAGCAAAATGCTGCTTTAGTAGAGCAGGCATCAGCTTCATCAACTTCATTGCTTAATCAGGCGGTAGAACTTGTTGATGCTATGAGTTTCTTTAAGGTTAGAAATTAATTAATATAAACTTTTTTCAATTGTTTAATTTATACATATATTAATAGGCTGCTTTTTAGCTGTCTATTAATATTTTTTCATGAATATTTTAAGGGTTATTTCTTTATAGAAATAACCCTTTTTATTTATTTTATAGTAAATAAATCCTAATAAAAGTAATTAAAATGTAATTTTTTTTTATTTTTATATTTAAATTATTCGAATTAAATATATATTAAAACAATGATTAAAAAATTTTTATTAAGGTTTTATGTATGAAAAAAATGAGCAGTTTATCTTTTAAAGTTCCTTTCATTATAAGCATTATAATTTTCATTACAATTTCTATATTGGGTACACTTTCTGTATTATCATCTACAAGAGCAGTAAAAAGGGCAACATTGAATGGATTTAAATCTACAGTTTCCGGATATGCTTCTATGATAGATATGGTACTGCATGAACAATTATTAGCTATTGATACATACGCTAAATCATCAACAGTATTTAATATTCTTTATACTAATGATGCTAATGTAAAACAGCAGAGTATAAATAGATTAAAAGATTTTGCTTCTGTAAATAGATATGCACTTAATATGGGACTTGCAGATATTAATGGAAAAATAATACTTGATAGTGATAATCCGTCTCTTGAAGGTACATCTATAGCTGATGCTGATCCTGAATTATTTACAAGATTAAAAGCAAATAATTATAATGCTACTTATGCAGATACTACTACAAAGGATACTCTAGATATACTTCTTTGTAAGGGATTATTCAATTCTCAAGGAAATTTGATGGGTATTATTTATATAAATATAGATTTAGGAAAAGTTAATAGCGATTTTATTTCTAATATAAATTTTGATGGAGATATAACAATAGCTAATGATAAAGGTATTATTATGCTTTCATCTAATAAAGATAGAATAGGCACTTCATTACCTTATGTTTATGATATAACAAAAACTACATCAGAAGGTGTTATAGAATCTTATGTCTTTGGAAATAATAAAAATAAAAGATCAGCTGCTTATAAAAATATTAGTATAATGCCTTGGTCTGTTATATTTGCAAATTATAATAGCCAAATTTATAAAGATATAAGAGGCATAATTTTTAGAACATCTACAATAGTGCCGTTTTTTATAATATTAGCTTGCTTTGTAGTTGCTCTTTATATAAAAACTATAACAAAACCATTAATTTCTCTAGTATTATTTGCTAAAGAGATATCTCAAGGCAATTTGATTTATGAACATAAAAATATCAATAGAGATGATGAATTAGGTATACTTGCCAATTCTTTCTTTAATATGCGTGATGTACTGCTTGATATTATAATGAAAGTTAGAGTTTCTGCTGATGAAATAACTAATAGTGCAAGAGAACTTTCAAAAGATAGTGAAGATTTATCAAGAAGAACAGATTCGCAAGCATCTAGTTTGCAGGAAACAGCTTCATCAATGGAAGAAATGTCTTCAACCATTATATCATCTGCAAATAAATCAGTAGACGGAAATAAAATGATGATAAACTCAAAAGCATCTATTGAGCATGCTGGAAGTATAATATTAGATACAGTTCAAAATATAGAAGAAGTTAATGAAGCAAGTACAAAAATAAAAAATATCACAAAAATAATAGAAGATATTGCTTTCCAAACTAATATACTTGCTTTAAATGCGGCAGTAGAAGCTGCAAGAGCTGGAGATCAAGGAAAAGGATTTGCAGTAGTAGCGAGTGAGGTTAGAAATTTAGCACAGACTACTCAGTCATCGGTAAAAGATATCACTGATTTAGTAGACAATGCTTATGATAAAATTATTAAGGCTACAGAATCAGCAAGAGAATCCCAAGAAATATTTAATGATATTCAAGATAAAATAGATGTAACTTCAAAACTTATGGACGATATAAGTACAACAGCATTGGAACAGCAATCAGGAGTTCAGCAGGTTAATAAGGCAATTACAGATATGGATGCGGTAACTCAGCAAAATGCTGCTTTAGTAGAACATACTTCTGCATCGTCTGCTTCTTTGCTTAATCAGGCTGAAGAATTGGTTAATGCTATGAGTTTCTTTAAGATTGGAAATTAATAATAAATTTTTTCAATTGTTTAATTAATACATATATTAATAAGCTGTCTTTTAAAATATTTAATAGAAGGCAGCTTATTATTTTTTTATGGTGTATAAATTATATATTTTTTCTAAAATGTTATATTTGTCAAACTTATAAAGCTTGATTTATTAAAAAAATATCTGTTTATAGGCTTATTTTATCAAAAGAATTTGTTTAACTAATATTAAAAGTTAATCTTATTTACTTATTAAATCTTGGGGAATAATAAATGAGAAATATAAACAGAATGAATGATTATTTTGTTAGATACCTGTTAGCATCGGAAGGAAATGAAGATATACTTGAGAATATAGTAAACTCTGTACTTGAAGATTTAGGATTTGAAGAAGTCCATAATCTGCATATCATTAATCCTCATAATCTTCCTGAAAATATTAATTTAAAAGAATCCGTACTTGATGTTAAAGCCATTACAAAAAGCAATAAAAAAATAATTATAGAAATACAATTATCAGGTAATATAGATTTTTTGAAGAGAATATATTATTATATATCTAGAAATATAGTAAGTGAAGTAGATGAAAAAGAACCGTATGATATAATTAGTGAGGTTATAAGTATTAATTTTGTTGATTTTAATATGGATTTTAATGATGAAGGTAAACCTCATAGATGTTTTAAATTAATAGATATAGAAAATCCTAATGTTGTTTTAGATATGGTACAAATGCATATATTGGAAGTTCCGAGATTTAAAAATATTTTATATAATTCCAATATAGAAGATATAAAGAGAAAAGGAATTTTATCTTGGATAGAGTTTTTTACAGCAAAAGATTTAGATAAAATAAAAGAAAGACTGAAGGAGGTAAATTTTATAATGGATAAAGTAATTAATAAATATGAACGTTTTATATCAAGCGAAGATGAAATGGAAGTTTATAATGCAAGAGATGCCTTTTTATATGGTCAGAAATTAATGTTAAAAAGAGAGCGGGAAGAAGGCAGAAGAGAAGAACAGATTGCTATAGCTAAAAATTTAAAAAAGTCAGGTATAGATATAAATATTATAAGTGAAAATACTGGTCTTAGCATAGAAGAAATAAATAAGTTATAATAGAAATAAAACATCTATACTATTTTTTATTATGTTATCTATTTGTTACAATAATAATAAAAAAAATCTAATCAAATTTTTATTTTATACGATAAGTATAGTAATTAATTTGAAGTAAATTATTTATTATTAAGGAGCATAATAATGTCAACAAGCTCATTTTTTGGTATAGAATTAGGTAAAAGATCACTTCAAAACTTCAAAACAGCTTTAGAGGTTACAGGTCATAATATAAATAACGTTGCTACTAAAGGATACAGCAGACAAAGAGTAGTAATGCGTACTTTTGATAAACCATTAGAAGCACCTAGTTTGAATAGAGCAGAGCGTGCCGGTCAAATAGGACAGGGTGCTGAAATAACTACTGTTGAAAGAATTAGAGATCAATTTATAGATTCTAAAATAATGGCAGAACTTGGAACTGATGGTTATTGGAAAACTAAATCAGATTATTTAAAACAATTAGAGGCTATTTATAATGAGCCTGGTAATTCAAATTTAAGAAGCGATTTAGATGCTTTCTGGGATTCTTGGCAGGAAATGGCTGCTAATCCTTCAGAAAGAGGAACTAGAATGGTGTTGGTTGAGAGAGCAGACAGAGTTAATAATTCACTCAATCAAATGTTTAATCAAATGAATGGAATGCGTAATAATTTGAATAATCTTGTTGAAAGCAAGGTTAATAGAATTAATGATATAGCTAGTTCTATCAAAGATTTAAACACTGAAATAGTAAAACAGCAGGCTTTAGGTCAAAGTCCTAATGATTTATTAGACAGACGTGATTTACTTGTAGATGAACTTTCTTCTATTGCTAATGTTGACATAAAATCTATGGATCCTGATGAGACTATGATTTATATAGGCGGCAGAGCATTAATTCAAGGTAATGTGGTAAGCGAATTAAGTGCTGAAAGAAATATCAATAATGAAGGTATGTACGATATCTATTGGAAAAAAGATCATGTTCAAGTTCAATTTGAAGGCGGAGAATTAAAGGCTTTATTAGAACTTAGAGATGTTGATACAGTTGATGCTATTAATGATTTGGATACTTTTGCTATGAATTTAGCAGACAGTGTAAACGAAATACATAGAAGCGGTTTCGGTTTGAATCAGGAAACTGGTGTTGATTTCTTCACTATGACAAAAGCTACTCCTTCTGTTATAGGTAATTTTGATACTAATAATGACGGACAGGAAGATTCTACTATAATGTTTAAAGTAAGCGGTATCAATTCAGTAGATGCTTCAGATAGTATAGGAAGCAGCGGTACATTAGTGTTTGGAAATAAATCAAGAGAAGGTGCTGATGTAGCTATAGATTATACTGCTCAAATGAAAGTAGGTGATTTAATAGATAAAATCAATTCAAGTGAAGCAAATGTTTCTGCTTATTTAGATGATAAAAATAGATTAGTACTAAAAGCTAAAGGTTTTGATGATTATATGAAGCCTTCATATTTCATTAAACATATAGAAGATTCAGGAGATTTCTTAGTAGGTATTACTGGCGTATTGAATCAGTCTGGAGCTGCTGGTGCTTATAATTGGCAGAATACAGATCAGGTTAATAGACTTGCTGGTGATTTCAGAAACTTTACTACAACTCCAGAAAGACACCCTGCAGGTGCTATACAAGTAAATGATATTATCAGAAATGATGTAAATTACATAGCTGCTTCTAAAGGTATAGATACTACAGGTAACGGCTTTAATGATAAATGGAATGGTGTAGGTGATGGATCTAATGCTTTGGCTATTGCTAATTTAAAAACTAAGGAAATAATGGTTGACAGTAAATCTACATTCAATGATTTTTATACTGGAAGCCTTGCAAGAATAGCTTCAAGAACAGAAAGTGCTAATGCTGAAACTGAAAAGCAAACAGTTGTTATGGAATATCTTGAAAGATTAAGACAGTCTGTATCAGGTGTTAACTTAGATGAAGAAGTAGCTCAGATGGCTATGTATCAGCATGGTTATAATGCTTCAGCAAGGGTTGTAAGTGTAATGGATCAGCTTCTTGATGTTGTTATAAATAGAATGGGTGTGTAAGAATATATAGAACTTTTTAAGGCGGTATCTTTTTATGATATCGCCTTATTTTTTTATACAGTATTGTTTTTTAGTAAAAAATTGCTGAAATAATTTTTGAAATTATTATACTTTTTTAATAATATCACTTTACAGTTATTTGTTTTAAATATATTATAGTAATAATTCTTTAAAAAATATACGTCCGATTCCGATATTAAATTACACAGGAGCATTTTGCAATGGGTATAAAAATTCGTATAATTTTAATAATAGTTGGAGTTATGGCCCTTGTAGCAGCCAGCACTAACTTTTTAAGTAATACTTTAAATACAGAGACTTTTTCTGAGATTACAGAAAGAAGTCTGCATAATAGATTTAGATTGATAGGTAATGAATTTGAATATAATATAATGTCAGCAAGAGAAGAAGCTGCTAAAATAGCTACTACTCTTACTATAAGTTATAATGATATAAAAAATTATACACTTGATGATAGAGATACATATTTTCAGAATTTTTTATCCGCTGCTGTTGGTGAATCTCAGCTATATTTCAACAGAATTTTAAGTATATTATTCCACCCTCAAGTTATGGGAGATGGAACTGAGCCTTTTGCTATTTATAGATATTCTACTATAGATAATAGATTTACAAAGATAGATATTACTAATGAAACTATGTGGATCAATCTTACCAACAATTATGGTACAGTAGATAAGAATATACTATACAGACAAGTATTAAAACCATATATAATTAATGAAAGAGGCAATATTGGTGTTACTTTAAATATGGCTTCTACTATATCTGATATGTCTAATAGCAGTGTTGTAGGATTGGCAAATATAGGTGTATTATTTAACTATTCATCTCAAAATATAAAAGATGTTCTTGATATAGAAGGGTCTGATTTGATTGTAATTGATAAAAGAAATTCAAGTATTATAAATTCTAAAAATACTGATTTAATTAATGCCAGAGTTGATGTTTTGTATCCTGAATATTATGAAATATTTAATGCTACTTTATCTTCAGGGGATATTAGAATAGATGATATAAAATTAGGCAATCAGTCTTACAAATCTTATGTAACAAGTATAGCAGGACTTTTAAATATAGTAATGCTTATTCCTAATTCTTATTATACTTTACAAATTAAGGATATGAATAACTCTATATTCTATACCATAATCATAGCATTTTTGATGGCAATAGTTGCTATAATATTCTTTATTAGAGTTTTATTTGGTTCTATTACAAAAATATCAGATGCTATAGGTAATTCTGTTGATAATAAAGACTTAACTGTTGATATACCTAAAATATCAGGCGGTGATGAAATAGGTGAGATGACAAAATGGGTTGTACTATTAAATAACTCGCTTCAATCCGTATTATCAAGTGTAAAGAGAACTATTTTAACTTCTAAAAAGCAAAGTGATACATTGACAGAAAAAATCAGTGATAACTTGAGTATAATATATGGTATCAATAATAATATTGAAACTATTAAAGACAATGTAAATGATGAGTTGAGTCAGGTAGAAATTGTAGAAAGCAGCAATAAAAACATGCAGGACTATATTGCTACAAATACAAACAGCATTGATTCCATAGAAAAAGATACAAGAGAACTTCAAGGAAAAATCATAGAAGAAGGCGAAAACATAGAACAAATTGCTACAGCAGTTGAACAGATGAGCAAAACAATTGAAAGTATTGATGCTATTATTTCTAAAGTTACAAATAAAGCCAAAGACTTATCAGTAGCATCTATTAAGAGTAAAGAGAAGATGCAGGCTACATCTATGGCTACTGGAGATTTAAGAAATGCTTTAGGTTTCATTTCTAATTTCGTAAGTTCTATTAGAAACATAGCCCATCAAACTAACCTCTTAGCGATGAATGCTGCTATTGAGGCTGCTCATGCTGGTAAATACAGTTCAGGTTTCGCTGTAGTTGCTGAAGAAATACGTAAATTATCAGAAGTATCAAACGAACAGGCAGATAATGCTAATAAAGTACTTCAAAACATAGAAGAAAAGATTATTATTACTACTAATGATTTAACTGAATCTACAGAGCAGTTCGATATACTTACAAGAGATGTACAAGAACTTACTGATATTATGGGTACAGTGCATGTATCTTCTGTAGAACAATTAAAAGCTATTAATGAGATAGTTAACTCCATTACAAAGATATCTGAATCCAGTGAGCATATTAAAACTCAGTATATTGATATGGCTGATAAGCTTGGAGCAATTAAAACTAATCTTGATGCTTTGAATAATATATCTTTAGCTACTTCTAAGACTATGAATAAGCTTAAAAATATATCTGATTCTATACATAGCAGTGTAGAAAGTATTTCTGAAAGTTCTAATAATCTTTCTGTTTCTGCAAATACTATGAATAAATTTGCTGCTGATAACAATAGATTATTAACTGAATTAGAAATAGATATATCTAAATATAAAATTAGAGATGCTAAAACTAAAAAAGAAGTTGCTACTCAAAGAGTTAGAGGTATTACTTTATTAATATTAAAAGAATTTATTAAAACTAAATTTGGTGAAGACGGTTATCAAAAATGGGTAACTGCTATGGAGCCTTCATCTTCTTTAATATTTAAAAATGAAATAGTTAGTAAAGAATGGTATCCTTATATGACTTCTTTCCATAAGCCGTATAAACTTGTTTGTGATTTGTTCTATGGCGGTACTAATACGGGTATTAAAGATATTTCTGAGTATCACTTTAATCAAATTATACCTAGATATTTAAGACCATTGCTTTTCTTTGTGCCTAAACATCTTGCTTTGTCTTATGCTGCTGAACATATATTCCCTGATTTATTTGATCCGGCAAAAATAGATATTATTAGAGCTAGAAGAAAGTTATTGGTAGTACATCTTACTGATTTTACTGAAGATCCTGAAGTTATGGAACTTGCAGTGCTTGCTTGGTCTAGTATGCTTCTTGAATCTATTACTCATATTAGATCTAGTATGGAAATAACTAAGTCTATTAAAGATGGTGAGATTTATACAGAATTCGTACTTAAATGGTAATTTGTAATTAAATTTCATTGAAATATAAAGAGTTGGAAATCAAGTTTTCCAGCTCTTTTTTATTTTTAATATATTCAAATAAAGGCTAAAATAAATATCGAATAATTTTCTTATATTTTTGTAAATCATATTTTTATTTATAGACGATATATATCATAATTAATTTATAGTGAATAATAATATAATTGTTTAGCATAAATATTTTGTATTTTTTGTATTGATATATTATCTATAGTATAATATATTAATTGCTAATAATTCGGAGGTTGTTTGATATGATAAAAAATATTAATGAAATTACAAGGACTTTGGGATTTAAAATACTTATAATAGTTATATTGGGACTTTTGCTTTTAATTCCTATGAGTTTTATAAATAGTGTTGTAAAAGATAGGATTAGTTATAAAAGTGAGGCTGTATCGTCTATAATAGAGCCTGTAGGAGAGACTGCCAATATACAAGGTATAGTTGTTGCCATACCATTTTTAAGTAAAGTAATTGACAGTGAAACTAAAGAAATAAGCTATGTAAGGAAATATATTTTTTACATGCCTAATAAATATAATGTTACAGGCGATATTGAAGTTTCAAGTTTAAGCAGAGGAATATTTAAAGCTCCTATTTTTCATTCACAGTTGAATGTAACAGGAAAATTTGATAAGTATAATGAGGAAATATATAATTTAGATGAAAATAACAATACTATACTTTATGATGAGGCTATGATTATATTAGGTGTAGGAAACAAAAAAAATCTTATGAATCTTCCTAATATATTAGTTAACGGAAATGAAGAACTTAAGTATTATGAAAAAAATATTCATGTAAATTTAAATATGTTTGATAATAAGTTTTTATATACTATTTCAAGAGATAAAATATTAAATGGATTTTATTTTAATATAACTATGGATATTCAAGGAGGAAACTCTTTGATATTAACTCCTCTAGCTTCTGAAAATACTTTTAATATATCTTCAAAATGGAAAGATCCTAGTTTTACAGGAGGATTTTTACCTATAAAAAGAGAAGTGAATAATAATGGATTTAATGCCGAATGGAAAATAGCAAGCTTTAACACTCCATTTACTAAGTATTGGACTAGCGATGAAAATGCAAATAGAACAGACAATATTGATGATTCTCAATATTGGAATGCAAATAGAGATGTTAATAAAGTTGTAGTATCTTTTTTACTTCTTAATGACAATTATCAAAAAACTTCAAGAAGTGTAAAGTATGCAATACTATTTATATTTATTCCGTTTTTTGTACTATTTTTATGTGAAGTGCTTTCAAAGAAACGCATACACCCAGTGCAATATATACTTATAGGTATGGCAAATGCGGTATTCTATTTACTATTGTTAGCTATATCAGAGCATCTTAGTTTTAATTTAAGTTATTTCTTAAGTGCATTGATGGTAACAGCTTTAACATCTATTTATATAGGATATATAATAAAATCTTCTAAGTACATTATTTCAATGGCAGCAGTTGATGCTTTAGTTTATATATTCTTATTTGGAATACTTCAGCTTACTGACTATGCATTATTAATGGGTACATTAGGATTATTTGCAGTTATTGCTCTTGCTATGTATTTCACTCGTAATGTTGATTGGTATGGTGAGAATAATTAATTTATAAAAATTATATAATTTAGGCTTGAAAGTACTTTTTTACTATTTACTTTCAAGCCTTATTTATTTTTTATATTTATATATTTTTATACGCTATGTTCGGATGCAGAATGTGAAGCTATATTAGCGTTCTTTTTCCATTTATTTGAATAATAATATAATAAGCTAAAAATCATACTGAAGAAGTTACCTACAGCCATAGCAGTCCATATTCCCCATAATTCCATTTTAGGGGATATCATATAGGCGAGCGGTACTCTTATGATAATATGGGCACAAAAAGCAAATACCATAAGCATAAAAGTTTTTCCGGCACCATTTATAACGCCATTAGCGGAAAACATTACAGCAAGCATTATTATAGAAGGCATAACAACATAGATATAACTTTTTGTATATTTAAGTACGCTCATATCCTTAGTAAACATTCTTACAATAATTTCAGGAAATAATACAGAAAAAATGGCCATAAATGCTGATATTCCTACTGACAATTTTATTCCTGCTTTGAATATTTCTTTAACTCTTTCCATTTTACCTGCTCCGATATTTTGTGCTACCATAGTGGCAATACCGGCAGATAATGCTAAAAGCGGTAAGAATGATAATGAATCAACTCTCATAGATACAGCAACAGAAGCAGAAGCTGATTCTCCATAAGTATTTATAAGTCTATTTAAAAATAACCAGCTTATGGATACTATTAATTGCATAGCAGCAAATGGAAGTCCTATTTTGAACATTAATTTAGTTATATTAAAATCGAATGCCAAATCAAAAGGATTAGCTTTTACAATACTGTTTTTCATTTTCAAATATACCATACTAATAGCAACAGAAACAAATTGAGAAAAGGCAGTAGCATAAGCTGCACCGTCAAGTCCCATAGCAGGTATTGGTCCTATACCTGCTATCATAAGCGGATCTAATATCAAATTCAAAACTGAAGAAATAGCTAAAAATATCAAAGGTCTTACTGTATCTCCAATTCCTCTAAGCAAAGCTGAAACTAGAAAATAATAAAACATGAATGGGAAACCTATCATACTTATTCTGAAATAGCTTACAGAATATTCCATTATACTATCTGCAGTGTTTAAAAATTTCATCATAGCAGGAGCAAATATATATCCTATAATTGCCAAAGCTAGAGAAGTTATTAAACTTATAGTAGTTGAAACTCTAGAAACATATATTACAGAATCTTTATCATTAGCACCGAAATACTGTCCTATTAAAATATTGGAAGCTACTGTAACTCCTGAAGCTATAGCCATAAGTATTAATATGATAGGAAAACTTACAGCAATGGCACCAAGACCTTTAGGTCCTATCATTTGACCTATCCAAATAGTATCAACTATATTATATGCAATATTTAAAAGGTTTCCTAATATCATAGGTATAACTAAGTTTATCAGCCCTTTGCTTACATTACCTTCGGTAAGCTCCAACATCTTATCTTTTTCCATAATTATCCTCATATATAATTTTGATAGTTTTTTAATTGTTTTATTTATCATTATGTTTTTATAATAAATTGTCTTGAAATATATTATTTTTTCAAAACAAGTATATAACTTTTTTATTTAGTTTTTATTTAGTTATAGAAAAAAGTTTAAAAAGTATAAAAGCATTCAAAAAATATAAATATAATGTAGAATATTATATTTACTATAAAGCAAAATAGATTTAATCATATTCCAAGCAAGAGATAGAAAAAAATTACATTTTACAGTAATAATATCAAATGCAGATAGCGGTAATTTCATAAAAATCCCTATATGATTATAAATTAAAAAATGAAATATATGTTTTCTATTAAAAAATAATTAGTAAATCTTATATTCTTAAAAAAATAAAGTCAATATAAAAAGAGATTTTATTGATAATTTTTTATTAATTTTTATAAATTTGTATATAAAATATAGATATTTTCATATTTTATATGTAATATATGTTGTATATTTGTGTAAAACATTATAAAAAACGTTTTAAAGGTTTTATAGAATTATTAAAAATCCCGCCCTTTATTCTTTTTATTTAAATTATGATTTTTTGCTTTCATTATCTTTATAGCTTAGTCAGAAATTAGAACGCCCGCCCAAGTTTGAATTAACTTAAAAATGCATTTAACGCACGGTAAAAATAATTTTCAATATAAATTGATTAATAATATAATTTAATTATATATAAAAATTCATTTACCGTGCGTATAAGGAAACTCATTCTAAATATGCATTAAAAAATCTATATAAACCTTGTGAATCATATTCTATTCCTTTTAGCTTTGGAGAAACAAGTAAGGCCTCGGAATAAAAATATATTGGTATTATAGCATTATCATTCATCAAGATATTTTCAGCATCATGCATAGCTTTCATTCTTATATTGTTGTCTTTATTTGTTGAAGCCATATCTATATATTGATTGTATGCATTATTCGAGTATGAACCATAATTGTTAGGCGAATCACTTTTAAAAAGGTTTAAAAAGTTTATAGGATCATTATAATCAGCATACCATAAATAAACAGCAATATCAAAATTCTTATCGTACATATTTTGTAAATATGAAGCCCATTCATTTTTTGTTATTCTTATATCAATATTTAAATTTTCTTTAATCATACTTTGAACAGCATCAGCAATATTTATATCAAATTCTCTTGTCGCTATAAGCAAATCAAGTACAGGGAAATTCTTGCCGTCAGGATATCCTGCTTCAGCTAATAATTTTTTTGCTTCTGCTATGTTATTTTGATATTCTTTAGTTTTTATATGCTCGCCTCCATTTTCTCTAAAATCCCCATAAACATCATTAATACCGAAAGGAACAAAACTTCCTGCTGGAGATTCTCCGCATTTAGTAATTGACTGTACAATATATTCTCTGTCTATTGCTAAAGATAATGCTCTTCTTATTCTATTATCTTTTAATATTTCTTTGTTTAAATTAAATCTGTAATAGTATGAAGCAGCCACTGGAACAATATGAACTATTCCTTTTTGTTTTAAACTTTCAATATTATTTCTAGGAAAAGGTTTAGCAAAATGAATTGAATTATTAAGCACTCCAGCAAGTGAAGTATTAGGTTCTTCCATTAAAAGAAAAGTTAATTTATCAGGCTTTATATTTTGATTATTCCAATAATTAGTATTTCTTTCTAGTATTATATTTTTATCAGTATTTCTTTCTGTCATTTGAAAAGCCCCATTTCCAATATATGTTTCAGGCTTTAAACTCCATTCATCGCCGTATTTATTTATTATATCTTCACGTACAGGATAGAAAGGTGGATATGCAGCAAGTTCAAGAAAATATGCAGTAGGGTAGTTTAATGTAACTTCAAATGTATAATCATCTATAGCTTTAACTCCTAATTCTTCTATAGCTTTTTTACTTTCTATTATGTCTTTTGCATTTTTTATAACTTCAAAATAAAAACTATATTTGTTTGCAGTTTTAGGATCAACAGCACGCCTCCAAGTATAAACAAAATCTTTCGCAGTTAAATTTTTTCCGTCATTCCATTTAGCATTAGTTCTTAAATGAAAAGTGTATACCGTTCCGTCATCATTTATATCCCAACTTTTAGCAGCTCCTCCTATTATTTTATTATCAGCATCTTTTTTTGTAAGTCCTTCAAAAGCATGAAGAATATATATCATAGTAAGATTATCTGTATTTAAAGTGGGATCCATAGTTAAAGGTTCTGGAGCAAGATTTATAATAATTTCATTATTTGTAATTGTTTCTTTTTTTGTACATGATGTAAATATAATTAAGAGCATTAACAAATTAGCAGTAATTATTTTTTTTAGCATTCGTTTTTCCTTTGCATTTTAATTTTATAAAAAGTACACTTCTATTGCAGTATTTTTTACCTAATTTAAGAGTATAGGTATAAATAAATTAGTATTGTATTAGTTTATACCTAAACAACTATACTTTGTCAAAAATAATTTTTTAAATTTAAATATCTGCAGGGCTTTGCCCCGCACCCCACTTCTTTTGGTGCCCCAAAGAAGCAGGCACAGCCCGCCTTCGGCGAAAGACTGCATTTGGGCTTTAATTTAATAAATTATATTACATGTAAAACAATTTTAGTATGATTTAGTACTAATTTTACATTTGCACTTTTTGCAACTTTGACGAAGTCCGCAGAGCGTATGCGGCGGGAAAAAGTTGAGTAAAAAATAACAAACTTAAAAATTCTTAGTATAGTATATCATTTATAGAAGATACACATAAATCAACAGCCTTATCTATTTCTTCTTCATTGATTATCAAAGGCGGATTGAAATAAATTACATTTCCTAAAGGTCTTAATAAAAGTCCTCTTTGAAGTGCTTTTTTGTATATTTGATAACCCATTCTAAGTTTAGAATCAAAACCTTCTTTTGTATTTTTATCAGTAACTAATTCCATAGCATTGATAAGACCTATATTTCTAATCTCTCCTATGTTTGGGTGATCAAGTAATTTTTCTTTTAATTTATTATTTAAATATTTTGCTCTGACTTGTGTTTTATTTATGATATCATCTTCTCTTAAAATCTTTTGTACAGCCAAAGCAGCAGAACAGCCGAGAGGATTTCCGCTATAAGTGTGACTATGCATAAAAGCCTTGCCTTCATTATAGTCAGCATAAAAGGCATTATATATTTTATCTGTAGTTATAGTTATTGCCATAGGCATGTACCCACCTGTTAAGCCTTTTGAAATACACATTATATCGGGAGTAATATTGGCATGATCGCATGCAAACATTTTTCCTGTGCGTCCGAAATTTGTAGCTATTTCATCAACTATAAAAACTACATCATATTTATTACAAAGCTCTCTTAATTTTTTTAAGTATAGAGGAGGATATATTCTCATTCCGGCACTTGCTTGAAGTAAAGGCTCTACTATAACAGCACAAATTTCATCAGAATATTTTTCAAACTTTTTTTCAGCATCTTCAAAACATTCGCATTGGCAAGTTTCTCTGTTTTTACAGTATTTACATCTATAACAATCAGGAGCTTCTATATGTATTGTGTCCATTAACATTGGTTTGTATATTTTAGCATATAGGTCTAAGCTTCCAACGGATAATGCACCAATAGTTTCACCATGATAACCGTCCGTAAAACAGATAAATCTTGTTCTTTTTGTATTTCCTATTTGATGCTGATATTGAAATGCCATTTTTAATGCAGCTTCTACTGATGAAGAACCATTATCAGAAAAATTGAATTTAGTTAATCCTTCAGGTATTATTTTTATAAGTTCTTCGCATAATTTAATAGCACCTTCATGAGAAAAATTTGCAAATATAACATGCTCAAGTCTGTCAAGCTGTGCTTTAATATTTTCATTTATTTTTTCATTGCAATGTCCAAGTAAATTGCACCACCAAGAACTTACAATGTCAATATATTCTTTTCCGTTTTTATCGTATAAATAAATTCCTTTTCCTCTGTCTATGATGATCGGAGGAAGTTCCTCATAATCTTTCATTTGAGAACAAGGGTGCCATATATATTTTAAATCTTTTTGTTCTAATGTCATAATAAGTTCCTTTTTTAAATATACACGGGGGAGTAAAATAGGTCCCCCGCATATTCTTTTTGCAAATAGGGAGAGAAAGCAAAAAGAATTTAGAATCTATTAAAATAATTATTAAGAATAACAATTATTCAAAAAGCGAAATTAAATTATCTATTTTTAATATATTTTCTGTATTAACTATTCCAACTACTTTTATATCAGTCATTTCTTCTATCATTTGCTTATTATCTTCATGCATAACATTTGATATTTCAAATTTATTTAATATAACTCCATTGATTTTTAATTTTCTTTTCATCATATATTCTATTGTAAGTACTGTAGAATTTATTGTACCAAGTCCGGCATCGGCTATTATTATAGAAGGTATATCAAGTTCTTTTATGATATCTTCTAAAAATATTTTTTTATCTTTATCGTATCTTATAGGGCATATTATACCGCCGCTTCCTTCAACTATCATATAATCATGCCTTTTAGAAATATTTTTATATGCCTCTTTTATTACTTGCATTTCAACAGGATTCCCTTCTATTTGAGAAGCCAAGTGAGGAGAATAGGCATGTTTGTAAGTATAAGATACCATTTCATCATAAGAGTCTGTTAAATTAGCTTTTTCTTTAACATACCAAGCATCACTGTCAGTTATTTCATTGCTGCCGCTTAAAGCTCCTTTATAATATCCTATATTCAATCCCTCATCTTTTAATTGTTTTGCAATCAATGCTGATACATAAGTTTTACCTACATCAGTTCCAGTGCCAGTTATAAAAAGTGCTTTAGCCATAATATAATATCCTATAAAAAATAATTTTTTAATCTTCTGTTAATTGTACTTTGTATCCTAATTCTTCAGCCATTTGCTTATCTGTTTCTATAGAAATACCCATAGTTGTGAGCATATCGCCGGTAATGGCTGCATTTGCTCCGGATAAGAAACATGCTTTTCCTTTATCTTTTAAAAGTCCCCTTCCTCCAGCAAGTCTTATGAATGCTTTAGGATTAATAAATCTATATATAGCAACTATTCTTTGCATATCATCTTCAGTAAGAGGTGTAATATTTTCAAAAGGAGTATTGGCTATTGGATTTAACATGTTTACTGGTATAGACATTATACCAAGTTCTTTTAATTCAAATGCCATGTCTATTCTGTCTTCCCAAGTTTCTCCCATTCCCATTATACCGCCGCTGCATACTGTTAATCCTGCTTTTTGTGCTGCTTTTATTGCATTTATTTTTTCATCATAAGTATGAGTTGTACAAACTTCCGGAAAGAAATTTCTTGATGCTTCTAAATTGTTATGAACTCTTTTAAGTCCTGCTTCTTTTAATTTTGAAAATTTTTCTTCATCAAGCAATCCTAAAGATGCACATACATATCCGTTTGTTTCTTGGTTAATAGTTTCTATAGCATCATAAACTTTATCAATATCTTCTCCTTGTAATGCTCTGCCTGATGTTACTATAGAATATCTTAAAACTCCTTTATCAAAATCATTTTTTCCCTGCTCTAATATTTTTTCTTTTGGGAGTATATTGTACTTTTCACATTGTGTATCATAATGAGCTGACTGAGCACAAAATTTACAGTTTTCTGAGCATTTTCCGCTTTTAGCATTTATTATAGAACACATATCAAATGTATTAGCACAAAAATATTTTCTTATACTATTTGCTGCAACAGATAATTCATCTAAGTCTACATTAATTAATTTCATTGCTTCTTTTTTTGTTATATTATATCCGTTAATAATTTTTTCTCTTAATTCATTTAAATTTACTTCTTCTCTTATAATCTTTTCTATATTGCTCATATTTACCCCCCATATTTATGATAATTTATGATTTACGCTTCCAGACAATAGTCTGTCAATTTTTCCATCATTAAATTCTACTATCAAAGCAAAATTTCTATCTATATCTAAAACTTTTACTATATTTTCTTCTCCTTCTATATTTATAGAAACTTTTTCTCCTATCAAAAAAGAACGCTTTTTGTATTCATCATAGAAATTGATATTGTTAAAATAATATTCCCATAGATTTTCTAATATTTTTGATATTAATAAATTTCTTATATCAGATTTATTATTATTTTCTAAATGTATAGATGATGCTATATGTTCTATTTCTTTTGGGAATCCTGATTTAGGAAAATTAACATTGATTCCTATTCCTATAATGGCATAATCAATTTTTCCGTCCTCAAAGCTGAAAGCACCTTCAGTTAATATTCCGCATACCTTCTTTTCATTTATAAATATATCATTAACCCATTTTATTTTTGTATTTGTATTTGTTATTTCTTCTATTGCTTTTGATACTGCCATTGCTGCTGCTGTTGTTATGAAAGAGTTATTAAAAGTCTTTTTTTCTTTTTTAAGATTTAAAATTATACTCATATATATACCGGTTCCATAAGGTGAAAAGAATGATTTTCCGTTTCTTCCGTATCCGCTTGTCTGTTCTTCAGCCAAAATTACAGTTCCGCTTTCGGCTCCATTTATTGCTAAACCTCTTGCTATAATATTTGTTGATTCTACAGTTTTGTATATTAAAAGATTAAATTTATCAGCATGTTTATGCATATTATTTTTTATTATTTTTGATGATAAAATATCTGTTTCTTTAGAAAGAGCATAGCCTTTATTGGATACAGCATAAATATCATATCCTTCATTTTTTAATGCTTTTATTGCCTTCCAAATTGCTGCTCTGCTTACATTTAATTGATTTGCTAATTTTTCACCGGATATAAATAGACCTTTATTTGATTCTAATATTGATATTATATTCTCTTTTATACTTCCTTTCATAAAATTATGATAACATAAAGAAAATTAATTGTCAACTTTAAATATTGTATGCGGTTTACAATTTGAATACCTTTAATTGTATAAACTATATACATTGGATTTTTATTGTCTATTAAGTAGTATAATAGATATACAATGTATTAAATTTATTGTATTAAAATTGTACGGATTAATTTAGTGATAATGGCTTTGTATATAAAAAAATAGTTCAAGTGTATTATTAATAAACAATATTTAAAAAATAATTGGCACAGTTCTTGCATATATATTAGTGTAGCGATGATAACTCAGAAAAAAGAGTTAAGATAAATTAAATAGATGAAATGCTATATAAAAATGATAAATAATGAAAGTTAATATAAAGGAGTTTTAATTATGACTAAAAGATTATTTTTACCTGCTTTACATTCTATGTTAGATGATTTTAGAACTTTTGATGATGCTTTTAATAGCTTATATAACAGCAATAATGAAGAAATGAGAAAATTATCTCATTACAATATAGAAGAAGATGATAAACAATATGTTATAGAAATGGATATGCCTGGAGTAAAAAAAGAAGATTTAGAAATAGGCATAAAAGAAAATGTTCTTTCTATATATGCTGAACGCAAAAGAGTAAACAAAAATAAAGTTGTTGATGCTCAAAATGCAGAAAATGCTGAAAAAGATAATGAGGTTGTAGTTTCAAGATATGAGCAAAGTTTTAATATCAGTACAAAAGGTATTGATGTTGAAAATATAGAAGCTAATTTGAGTAATGGTGTTCTCAAAATAACTCTTCCAAAGAAAGAAGAAGTTAAATATGAGAAAAAAATTAATATAGGTTAAGAGTCTGATATTTAATTAATGAAAAAGTTAATTAAATGCGAGGTTTATGGAAAATTGTAAATAACAATTAATAATAAATAAAAAAATTAAGGAGATTTTAATATGTCAAGAAGAATATTTGTACCAACTTTAAATTCACTTTTTTCAAATAGATATAACAATGTAGGAAATTACAATCATTTTAGAGATTATGAACCTAGAGTATCTGAATATAGAATAGAAGAAGATGAGAAACATTATATTATAGAAATGGATATGCCTGGAGTAAAAAAAGAAGATTTAGAAATAGGCATAAAAGAAAATATACTTTCTATTTCTGCTAAACGTAAAAAAGCAGTTAAAGCAGAAAATGGAGAAGCAAAAGAGGAAGTTATTGCCAGATATGAACAAAGCTTTAATATCAGCACAAAAGGTATTGATGTTGAAAATATAGAAGCTAATTTAGTTAATGGTGTTTTGATAGTAACTCTTCCAAAGAAAGAAGAACTTAAATATGAAAAGAAAATAGAAATTAAAGGAGAATAATAAAAATATAGAAATACCTAAAAATTAAGACATTAAGAAATAAAGACATTGTAACTTTAATTCATAAGATATAATCCATAATATAAAGGCTGTACGAAGTATTATTACTTCATACAGCTTTTTTATTATATCTTTATTCCCATTTAGTCATATCCATTTGTTTAGTTACTTTGGCTACAACTGCAGTTCCGCATAAATCACCTGATATATTTAAAGCGGTTCTTCCCATATCAAGCAATGAATCTATACCTACTATCATACCATAAGCAGCAGCTACATTGGTATTTGAGTTAATATCAAGTCCTATAGAATTTAATACCATTAGAAGCATTATAGATCCGGCACCTGGAACTCCTGCAGTACCGACTGCAGCCAATACAGATACTATAACTACTGTTAATTGAGAATCAAAGTTTAAAGGAGCATTGCTGGCATTGGCTATGAATATTGAACAGATACCTAAATATATTGCAGTTCCATTCATATTGATAGTAGCACCTAATGGCAAAGTAAAACTGTAAATACCCTGATTAATTCCCATTTTTTCATCTGCTACTCTCATAGATATAGGCAATGTTCCGCCTGAAGAACGTGTTACGAATGCTGTAAATAAAGGTTCTGATATTTTATTTAAGAATTTTTTTGGATTTATTCCAAATGCTAAATTTATTAAACTGTAAACTATTATTAATTGTATGGCAAAGGCAATATATATTGTATATGTAACTTTTAATAATGAACCTAAAGAACTAGGGCCGTTTTGAGCAAACACTGTGAATATTAAAGCAAAAACACCAATAGGAGCATAATACATTATCCAACTTACAACTTTTATAATGATATTAGTACAGCCGTCAAAGAATCTATATACTATCTCAGCATTTTCTTTTGTTTTTTCATTGTCCCTACAAAATGCCAATGATATACCGAAGAATATTGCGAAAAATATTGTAGGAAGTACATCTCCGTCACCGTTAGCAAATGATGAGAATGGATTTGTAGGTATAGTGGCAAGAAGCGTGTCTACAAAGCTAGGTTTTACGAATTCTTTTGTTGCTGCTAAAGTAAGGTCTAAATCCAATCCTAAACCAGGTTTAAATATATTTCCTACAACTAAACCGAATACAGATGAAATTATTGAAGTGCCTATATAAAATACTAATATTATAATTCCAACTATTCCTAAATCTTTAGGAGATATGCTTGAAACACCGCTTATTAAAGTGAATATAATTACCGGCATTACTATCATTTTTAATAGTCTTATAAATATTTTACCGACTGGATCTGATATGGCTATAAGTTTTGCTGTTGTTGCTTCTGATGCTGCTGATGAAACTATCATTCCAAGTATAGCACCAAGTATTAAACTTGCTAATATAAAGAGCAGCAATTTACTTTTAGCATTTTTTAGCTTACTCATAATAAAAATTACTTTAATAATTATTTTTTATATTATGGTATTAAATGTTAAAAAATCAATATGGTATAAAATTATATTACATACTAATGTAAAGAATATATATTTTCTTTACTTAATTTATTTGTTATGAATTTAAAAATTAATTTACAAGCGTATACATGAAAATTATATATGCATACGCTTTTTTGATTATTATATTTTTTATAATTTATTTTCTTTTATGAACTTATAAAAATAAATTATACCAATTAATGCCGGAATAATAGGGGAGATTGACATAGAAATATATATGCCTAAAAATCCTATAATGCTTTCTAAAACTTTTGATAATACAACTTTAAAAATTATAGAATCTATAAAAGAGTTAATAAAAGTTATATATGATTTTTGAATGCCTATAAGAAAACTGTCAAGCATATACATCAAAGCATAAATAGCTCCGTTAAATGAAGCACAAACTTTCAAATAATATATTATATCATTTATTACCTTTTCTTCTCCGCTATAGAATATACTTATAATATTTCTGGCAAATATATGAATAAATAAAATAACAATCATTGTTGCAGTTATATCAAATACTATAGAAAATTTAACGTTTTTCTTTATTTCTGTATAATTTTTCTCGCCTATATTTTTTGAAACTAATATGCTTAATGATTCACCTATAGACCAAGAAATCATACCTATGAAAGTGTTAATTTTTAATCCTATAGTAAATCCTGCTATAACATCATATTTATTCATCATTATATTTACTAAAAAATATGATATGTTTATTATTAGCATTTGAAATATGCATGGAAAAGATACTTGTATTAATTCTTTTATTATCTTCATATCGATTTTAAAAGTTATATTATCTTTTATAAAATATAATGATAATAAGAAACTTATAATCTGCGATATAACGGTTGCTGAGGCTGCTCCTTTTACAGATAATTTTAATATATAAACAAATATAAAGTCTAATACTATATTAACTAAAGAAGCTATAATTATAAAGAATAATGAAATCTTTTCTTTACCGCTTGATTTTATAACTGATGATATTGAACTATATAAGAATGCAAATATTACACCAAAGAAAATGATTTTAATATAATCATAGGCATAATTAAAAGATTCTTCTGGTATATTCATAAATAATAATATTTGTTTTGAAAATATTATTCCAAATACAAAAATTATTATAGAGGAAACGAATGATAGAAATAATAAGCTTCCTATACTTTGTTTATATTTTATTATATCTTTAGAGCCTCTGTATTTTGATATTATAACAGAGCCTCCTATTGATAAACCTAAATGTATTGAAGTTATAATAAACATTATAGAAGCACAGTTTCCTAATGCTATAACTCCATTATCTCCGACTGAATGTGAAATAAATATTATATCTGCAATACTATATAGATATTGAAGTATATTTGAAATGAATAAAATAAATGAAAATTTTATTAAATACATGAAACTTTCCTTGAAATTTAAACTAAAAATTAAACCTATAAAAAATATATTTTATAGACCGCAATGAACTGCAGCATACTGAAAAATTTTTAGTATGCTCCAAACAATTAGATATTGCCGGAGCTTAATTCAATAACAAGTTTCATAATTAAATCATATTTTATTTTTATTAATTGTCAATAAAAAAGGATAGCTTATTGCTACCCTTTAAGAAAAAATTTTATTCAAAAATATATATATGATAGTTTTACCAAATCATCAAAGTTGAACCCCAAGTGAATCCTCCTCCAAATCCAGTAAGGAGAACTAAATCACCGTCATTGATTTTATTATTTTCCAAAGCGTCTGTCAAAGCCAAACCTATACTAGCAGAAGAACAGTTTCCAAATTTATTTAATACAACGCTTACTTTTTCCATAGGAAGTCCTATTCTTTTAGCAACTGCCTGCATGATTCTTAAATTAGCTTGGTGAGGTACAAAATATTTAACATCGCTTAACTGTTTTCCTGTGCTTTCTAAAACTTTATCTATACTATTTGAAAATTCTGTTACTGCTCTTTTGAAAGTTTCAGAACCAGCCATATGTATTTTAAACTCTGGTGCTTCTAAATCATCAGCTCTTATAGGACAAACACTTCCGCCGTTAAGCACAATACTCATATCTGGTTCGCTTTGCATATGAATTCCTATTATGCCTTTTCCATCATCTCTTGTAGTGATTAATGAAGCTGTAGCAGCATCTCCGAAAAGAATAGCTGTTCCTCTATCTTTCCAATTTACATCTTTAGTTAATTTCTCACATGAAACTATAAGAACATTATTGCATTGACCGCTTTCTATTAAAGCTGTAGCTGTATTTAATGAATATATATATCCGGAACAAGCAGCTGACAAATCCAAAGCAAAACAATGTTTAAGACCTAATGCCATTTGTATTTGTCCTGCCATAGAAGGGAATATATAATCTTTTGTTACTGTAGGTACTAAAATAGCATCTACTTCTTTTAAATCAACGCCTTTTTTTTCTAAGTTTTTAACTGCATTTAATCCCATTTCAAATATGGTTTCATCTTCTCTAGCCATATGTCTTGTTTTGATTCCTGTACGTGTTGTGATCCATTCGTCGTTAGTATCCAATATGCTTTCAAAATATTTGTTGTCTAATATTTTTTCTGGTACATAATATGCTATGTTCTTAATGTATGCTCTTTTCATATGATTCTCCATTAAATGTAGTTAAGTATAGAATTTTCATTTTAATAGTTTAGTAAAAAATAGTAAAAAATCTATAGTTAATAGTAACTATTTTGTTGAAAATACTACCATAACTATAACTATATTATGATAATTTGATATTATTATTGGATATTAATAAATATTTACAGTGTTTTTATATTGAAAAATAAAATTTTATTTATATATCCCGCCCTTTATACTTAATGAATAATTTTTGATATTTTAATACATATATATCCTTAAATAATCTAATTAGAAATTACAGCACCCGCCCAAGTTTGAATTAACTTTAAAATGCATTTCCCCGCACGGTAAACTAAATTAACAATATAATAAAATCTTAATTACAAACTAATCTATATTTTTTGCTTTATTCTGCGTGCGGTAAGTGCACAACAAATTTAAACAAATCTTGGGTGGGCAGCTAAAATAACAGTTTATATTTAAAAGAAAATAATACAGAAATATCAGATAATATTTTAAAGCCTAAAGGGTGGGGTGTGTAAATAATTTTTTTAGCTTATTTAAAATTCCCCGCCCTCTATCCTTATTAATATAATTTGATATCGTTGTTTTTTTATTTCTTTTATGTTTTTAAAGAATTGATAACACCCGCCCAAGTTTAAATTAAATTTAGAGTGTATTTACCGCACGTAGAGCGAAGCTAAAAAGATAGATTTATTTGAATTAAAATTTTTATTATATGAAAAATTTGATTTACCGTGCGTTGAAAAAAGTTTTTAATATAAAATAAAAAACAATGAACCTAATAAATAAGCCCATTGTTTTTTGTTATTTTAAGTATTAATTTTTATTCTTCAAATAATAAATATATGTTGCTTGAATTGTATTGAGCATTTTCTGAATATATAGTCCAATCTGTAAGTCTTTCTATACTATGCATTCCTCTTTCCCCTTCATGCATACCTAAATCTTTATAAGGCTCATTTATTAAAGTAGCATCAAAATATCCGTCATTAGTAAAGCCATGAACATCAAACCATAAATGCTCTAAATCATTAGGATTTTCTTCTGTTTCTCCATAACCTAATTTTACTAGGAAAGAAGTATTTTCATCACCTTTATTTTTATCTAATAATTCAAGGAAATGTTCGAGTTTTTCAAAAGCAGCCTCTCTCATAAGTGAAGTTTCAAAATAACTCATCATAAACATAGGATTATCAGTTAATTCTTTTTTATAATAATCTATAGAATGATAATTTCCTTCATTGTCTACAGCAACTAATATTCCAGAAGGAGTATTATGTACTCCGTCATTTCTGTCTTTAGAACTTCCAGTAATATCATTACCAATATTAAGCTGTTTCAAAGCTTCTTCCCAAGGAAGCCAGCAAACATAAACATTATAAGCAGGGTTGAATTTAAATCCTGGTTCAGGAACACCTCTTTCTATAAACATTTTAGCACAAGTATTTAATAATTGACCATAAGGAACATTAGGATCTTCAACACCTACTATTTCAAGTTCTATACAACCTACTCTGTAAAGTCCATGTGTATGGAACCAATATTCCACTTTGTTAGGGTCTTTATCATCATCATAAACAGCATGTATAGTATATAGATAATCCAAAGAAGGAGGCAAAGCAAATGTAGATGTATATGAAAGCCAATCACCAGAATGAGCAGTATAACAAGCCATATCTAAAAATATAGAACATTCAGGTACTAAACTGTCTAATAATTGTAATTGTCTTTGATAGTCTGTAAGAGGGTGATTATCGAAAGTTGTTGATACATGAACTGCATATTTACATTGACAAGCCTCTTTATAATCTTCTTCTCTTACTGTGTTTACAGAGAATATTTCAGGAACATTTTCTGTAACAGTAGAAGCATCTACGAAAGCTATATGGAAACTAAGTTCATCATTATTTTGTTCTTCTTCATTATGAGAGTGTCCGCAACCGCAGCTATGTTCCTCATCATGTGAATGTCCGCCACAGCAGCCATGCTCCTCATCATGAGAGTGACCACCGCAACAGCCGTCATGTCCGCATCCGCAATCATGTTCTTCTTCTTCCATAACCATAGGTAAGTATTGCAATTTTATTGATAATTCCCATATTGATTTATCTCTTATAAAATTAGATTTATCTATTTCATTAAATTCCATAACCATATATTCATCAGATTCTGAAAGTATATCTCTAACTTCATTAATAGTCATGTTATGATCATATTCTTTTGAAAATACAGCAGCCATCCAAGATTCTAATTTTTGCTCGCCGCTTGAGAATATATTATATAGTTTTTCGTTATAATTCATTATTTATTACCTCATAATGTTAAATTAATATTTATCCATAATAGTGTTTTTTAGTATAGTATAATCTGTATTTTTTTCAACATATTTTATTATAAATTATTAAAAAATGTATCTAATATCTTTTTTTCTTTTTTCCATTCAGGCATATAAAGGCTTACTATATTATGAAATCTTTTACTATGATTAGCCTCTATTAAATGTGCTAGTTCATGAATTACTATATATTCCACAGCACTTTGAGGATATTTCATAAGCTCCGAATTAAATGTAATATGCTTTTTTATAACATCACATGAGCCCCATTTACTTTTAAGTTTTTTTACTGTGAAACTGTTAATCTCTAAATTCATTATACTGCAGTATTTTTTTAAAAGTGTGTCAAATAATTTTAAAGCCTCTTTTTTATACCATATATCAAGTAAATTATGCTTTCTCCTTATATCGCTATTTTTAAATTCTTCTTTTTCTTTTATATTAACGTACATATACATCATTTTTCCGTCTAATATAATATTTTCTTCTCTGCTTTTTACTACTTTTAATAAATATCTTCTTCCTAAATAATAAATTTCATCACCGCTAACTAATTCTTTTTTGCTTATATCATAAATACTTTTTTTCTTTATGTCTTCTTTCTTTTCTTCTATCCAATCTTTTCTTTTTTCTATAAGTTCATATATGTATTTTTTAGTAACTCTTTTTGGGGCAGTTACATATATATTTAAATCTGGCTTCACTCTTATGTATATATTTTTTATTCTTTTGTATTCTATAATTATTTCATTCATAGCTATATTATATACTAAAAATTATTAAGTTTGTAAAAATATTTCTTTCTTTTGGTTATGTAAATATCATAAGGTTTATTAATATCTTACATTTATTTCATATATTATAATTTATAAAAATAGAAGTGTATAAATTGTTTAATATAGAATATGTTTTTATGAAAATTTGAGTTAAAAAATCAGCGGACACTCGCATGCCCGCTATTAAGGTAAATTATGAAGAAAAAAATTTATAAAATTAGATACAAATCAATTCTGTTTACATTATAAATATATAAAAGTTTGAAAAAAAGTGTCAAAAAATTTTTTTTTATAGAAAATTTTATTAAAAAAATAATTAAAAAAAATAAATGTAGAATATTGATTAAAATGATAAAAAAATGTACACTCTATCTAACTATTAAGATTATGTAATTTTTTCGTAAATATTTTTTTAATCAATAATTTTAAAATATTAAGAATCGGGATTGGAGTTATAGTATGAAAAAAATAGATAGTTTATCTTTTAAGATACCTGTTGTAATATCTTTAATTTCTTTAGTTATTATAATTATTATATTAACTATTTCTAATACTATTGCTAGTAAAGGATTAAGCAAAAGCAGACTTCAGGGATTTCAAAATACAGCAAAAAGCTATGCTAAACTTTTTGATGCTATTTTGATAGACCAAATATCATTAGCAAAAACTTATTCTGTGGCACCTGCTGTAATGAATTCTTTATTAAATAGAAATGAAGCTACAGAAAATGATGTTTTACAAGCTTTAGCGTTATTTAATGGGGCAAATGAATATTCAATAAATATAGCTGTAATTGATTTAAATGGTGATATTATAGCAGATGCTTTGGGTAATTCTATAGGTGATAATATAGCTGAAACAAGACCTAATTTTTGGACTAAATTAGAATCAAATGGCTTTGAATATACTTATGATGAAGAAATAGTCAATTCTAAAGATACAGGCAATAAATCATTAGTTTTAGGCGGTGCTATAAAAAGTTTAAATGGAGATTTATTGGGAGCCATTCTTGTTGTTGTGGATTGGAAACTTATACATGATAATTATTTTACAGATATAGATCTTGGAAAGACAGGAAGAATATTAGCAATAGATGCTAATTTGATTGATATAATGGATAATATTTATGAGCAAATAGGTTCTAGTGTGGTTCCGGATTATAAAACAGTATTTGATAATAATTTAAATCAAGGTACATTATCATACGTTTATATGGATAAAAAAAGAACAGGTTCTTATTGCAGAATGAAGTCTATGAATTGGATAGTTGCTATGACTATGTTTGATAGTGAGATATATGAAAATAATAGAATAGTAATAGTTATAAGTTCTATTGTTGGAGTAATAGCAGTTATTTTATTCTCAATATCAGTATATCTATTTATAAAAAGACTTATGGGTCATATAAATAGTATAATAAAAGAAGCTAAAGAAATAGAAATTGGTAATTTAACTTATGTATCCAATGAACATAAAAGAAAAGATGAACTTGGAATCTTATTTAATTCATTCAGTAATATGCGTAAAAAACTTACAGAAATCATTACTCAAGTAAATTCTTCCTCTCAAAAGATCAGCAGTGCGGCTCAGGAATTGGCTAATGGAAATGCTGATTTATCAAGAAGAACAGAAGCTCAGGCAGCAAGTCTTGAGGAAACAGCAAGTTCTATGGAAGAGATGGCTTCAACAATAAAATCTTCAACTTCTCACTCTGTTGAAGGAAATAATATGATGAAAGAATCTATGGAATCTATTAAAAATGCAGGAGCTATTATTGTTGAAACAACAAAAAGTATAGAAGAAGTAAATGAAGATAGTGAAAAAATAAAGAACATTACAAAAGTAATAGAGGATATTGCCTTCCAAACTAATATATTGGCTTTGAATGCAGCAGTTGAGGCAGCACGTGCTGGTGAACAGGGTAAAGGTTTTGCGGTTGTAGCAAGTGAAGTTAGGAATTTGGCACAAAACTCACAAACTTCAGCTAAAGATATAACTAATTTGATTAATATTATTTATGAAAAAATTAGTAAATCAGCTGAAAAAGCAAAAGAATCTCAACAGATATTTGAAGATTTAGAAAAGAAATTGGAAGAAACTTCAAATATAATGCGTGATATTACAGAAACAGCAATAGAACAGCAATCAGGTGTTGATCAGGTGAATATAGCAGTTTCACAAATGGACACTGTAACACAGCAGAATGCTGCTTTAGTAGAACAATCTACAGCAGCAGCTGATTCTCTTTTGAATGAGGCTAGAGAGCTTGAAGAAGCTATGAGATTCTTTAGATTGAAATAAATTTGATTTTTGTATATAAATATTAAAAACGTCTGGTAATTTTTTATCAGGCGTTTTTTATATAATATCTATATCCAGAATCTTTTATAACATTTTCAATATCTTGATCGCTTAATTCTTCTTTCATAAGTATAATTAATTCTTCCTTATCAAAATTAACTTTAGCATATACATTTCCAAGTTTATTAAAATTATTTTCTATCTTTTTGGCACAATTACTGCAAGTCATTCCGCCTATTTGTAATATTTTTTTGTATGGATAATGATTTTTATTTTTATCAGCTACTTTTACTTTTGATATGTTTTCATTTCCTCTAGTACCGCAGCAGCTTCCAGATTGTATTTTCTTTATATAGCTTATTACAAAGATGATTGATATTAATATTATGATAGATATTATAATTATAGCTTCCATTAATAAATTTCCTTTAATTTTTTGAATTTTATCGGTAAAAAAGTTTTATTATTCTAACAAAAATAGTATATATAGTCAATTTATTTGTAAGAAAAAATTCAATTTTAAGCTTTAATATTCCGTATTTTAATGATAGTATATTTCATATAAGGAATTATAAAATGAATAGATATGCATTATTAATTTCATTTTTATCAGTATTTTTGGCTTCAAATATCTTGTATTCACAGGAAGAAGCTGGTACGAATGATATATTCAAAAGCAGATTATTTTTTTCAGAAAGAGATAAATTAACTTCAAAAATGAATCTATATACATCTTGGAAATACACTTATAAATATTTAAGGGATAATAGTTTTAGATTCTATAAAAGAAACGGAAGAACTATGACATTGCAGTTTAGATATAAGTATCCAAGTGCAATATCAATAACAAATGGCATGCCTATAACATTTTCATTTAATGACGGAAGCAGTATTGAGCTTACTAATATACAAAAAGTAATTTATAGTCCTTATTTAATGGGAAGATTCAAATATTATGATGTAGAAGTTAGATATAAATTCAATGATGATGCAGAGTTTGATGGTTTTGCTAATGCTGCAATAACAAATATAAGATTTAATTTTATAAATGAGTTTGGAGAAGAAGCTTATGATGATATATCAATATCTTCTCTCACTACAAGCAATTGGCAGAGTATATTTACAGCCTTTAGAGATGGCGTTCAGAAGCTAGAGGAATTAAACAGCGGTGACTACGCTACGAATGATATGAATTAAAATAAAAAGCCAGCCTAGCTCAGTTGGCAGAGCAACGCATTCGTAATGCGTGGGTCGTGGGTTCGATCCCCATGGCTGGCTCAGATAAATTATTTTTAAATTAGTTTTTTCTTAAAAAATATATTGGTATACTATATAAAGTTTATAGTAACATAAAAAAGCACAAAAAATAAGATTATATTAATTTACAAGCCATTAAATCCTGTTCTATAGAATTACTTAAGAACTCTACAAATACATCGTATAGAATAGGGTCTAATTTAACATGCTTTTCTATAAAATCTTCTCTCATAATGTTAAGAGCTTCTTCCGGAGTAAATGTTTTTCCGCCTCTGTATTTACGTGCTGGGTCAATTAAAGCATCGTAAACGTCTATTATTTCAAGCATTTTAGCAGGGAAATAAGCAAAAGCCTCGCATTCATCTATAGTCTTAGCATCATAAGTCATTATTCTTTGTATTTGGAAACTAGGGTGTTTTGCCAATTTTAATTTATATAAATGATCATAAGGACCATAACCTAAACCATAATATTCATGGTGTAAAGCTACAGTCAATATAACTTCAAGAGGATATTCTGAAGTTTGACTTACTAAAGCATAGCTGTTAAATAAGTGTTTTTTTATTCTTTCATAATCTCTTCCGTTAGCACCTTCAAAATAATCCAAATCTTTAACTTTACCTATATCATGAAGTAAAGCACCAACAGAATAAAGATTCATTTCTCTGTCTTCTATGATTTTAATACCTTTATCAATACAGTCTTCAACAGTAGCTAGATTTTTGCATATATTATCTTTGCTGAATACTGCTTCAACTTGTTCATAGAATTTTTTATATTTATTAGTATATGAAGTTCTTATTTTATGTACTAAATGTCTTCTGTTTATGAGGTTATTATAAAATGCTATAAAATTGACATAAGAAATAAATACCCTGTTAGAGTGAGACATTATACCGCCGTCAGAATAGTTTCTAAGTTCATCAAATACTTTTTGAGTTTCAGTATTTTTTGAAAGCATATCAACTATAGTTGTAACTAGGTTAGTAGTAGTTTCTGTTATTTCTTGGTTTTCTATTTTAGCCTGTTCTTGAGTAATTTCTTCGCCTTTAATTTTTTGTATACTCTCAAACATTGTTACTTTAGCGATAAGACCTACATCATTACCAACATTAACAATTTGCTGAGCAGTATTTTTATTGATACCTTGTTCTTCATCAACTACAATTTGTTTAAGCTCTTTATTGTATGTTTCTATTGTGCTTACTTTTTCTCTGTAAGTCATTTTAGAAATTTCAGAAATTCTTTTACCCATTTCTTTTTCAGATTCTTTAGGAGTTCTGAAAACATAAGGAGCAGCAGCTTGAGTACTTGATGTAGATGAATCAGTTTGAGTTATTGATTTGAACTCATCAATAAATACTGCAAAATTTTTAGGAATATATAGTTTTAGGTTATTATATTTTTCATTGTCTATAATAAGACTTAATTGTTCAGTTGGAAATGCTATAAGATTTTTTTCTTTATCAACTCTAAATAGAGGTATATTATGTGAAATTAATTGATCTTTAATACTTTTTAGATCTTTTACCGTTAAAATATCATATTTACTTATTAAATCATTACTCATTATCCGATTTTCCTAAAACAAAATATATTGGCTGACTATATTATATAATATATTAAAAAAAAATAAACAATAAAAGACTATTTTTTTATAGATACACCATGGCAGGGTCTATTAAATTTACCAGCAATTAAGTTTCCATTTTTATCCATATATTCATTCCAATACGGAAAAGTTCTGCATTGTTCTGGTTTAGCCTCATGTATTATACATTTATTACTTTCATCTAGGAAAGTACAGCCTTTTTCTCCGGTAACTTGAATATAATATCCATACCCTTCATCGTATTCTAAATATTTGTTAATAAATACTATAGGGGATATATTTAAAAAATTAGATGCTTTTTTTATATCATCATCAGTAAAAAACACATAACCAGGTTCTTTACAGCATATACCGCAACCGGTGCAGGAAAATTCTAAAATAGCATTTTTATTTTTAGCGAATCTTTTCATAATTTTTTTATTATAGCTGATTTATTTTAGGAGTGATAATTATTATTTTATAATTGAATTTGCTTGAGATTTGATTGTATTTGCTAGGTCTTGTTTACCCATTCTTGAATATATGTCTGATACCTTTATATAATCATTATACAATGCCTTTTTTTCAGCGTCACTCATATTCTCAACTTTTTTTTTTCCTCCATTAGGCAATTTTATATCAACATTAAAAACTATACTATCAGGATTTTTTATTAATTGTTCATTGAGTACGAATATAGTCGGCCATCTCCTTGAGTCCCCCAGTTCCGTGACGGCTATAGAGGAAAGAGTATCTTTCCATTGAGTTTTATAAGTACCTGTATTATAAGTTAAGGTACTGCTATTATTATTTTGTATTGTGCTGCCAGCCGCTGATGCATTAGTATTTGCTGCAGGCGGATTAGGCGGAGGAGTAGGTGGTGTTGGCGGATTTATCTCAGGCTCTTTTGGAGGAGTAGGAGCATTATTTGTCTGAGGTCTAGTTGCTGTGTTATTAGTGCTAGGTCTTGTCGCAGTATTATTAGTTTGCGGTCTAGCTGTATTAGTATTTACTGCTGCGTTATTAGTGTTAGGTCTAACTGTATTAGTGTTTACCGCATTAGTGTTAGGTCTAGTGTTATTAGTTTGTGGTCTAATAGCATTAGTATTTGCTGTATTAGTATTAGGTCTAGTGTTATTAGTTTGCGGTTTAATAGCATTAGTATTAACTACAGCATTGTTAGTGTTAGGTCTAACATTAGTTTGCGGTTTAGCAGTATTTGTATTAACATTATTAGTTTGCGGTCTAACAGCATTAGTGTTTTGTATATCTATTAAATTATTAGTATTATTATTAACTGTTTCATTAGTAACGATATCATAGAAACCGTCATCTTCTATAGTGTTATTTCTTCCAGAGAAGAATTGTACTCCCAAGAAAGATAATCCAAGTATTATTATGATGATACCAACTATAGCAACAATTTTATTTGATTTTTTATTTTCCTCGATAGAGTGGCTAGGAACTACATAAGGTTCAGCTGGTTTTTTCTCTATTTCAGGAAGAGCTGAAGTTTTTAATTCTTCTTCAGTTTCTATAATTTTTATATCTTTATCTTTTAATTCTTGTAATTTTTCATTTTCTGTTTCTTCCTGAGTATTTTCAGCATAACTTTCTATTGAATCATTTTCATTTATAGTATGAGCTTTCTCTATAGCACTGTCAATTTCCTGCTGTTCATATTTAGATCTTTGAACATCTTCGTCGTTTAAAGGTATAACAACTTGTCTTTTGAAAATATCGCTTTTGCTGTAAGTTGCTTTTTCAGTTACTTTTATTTCCTCTTTAGCTTCAGATTCTGTTTCTTCTTGTTTTTCTTCAGCTTCTTCAACAGAAGAAACATCTTCTGTTGTTTCTTCCTTCTCAGTTTCTTGTACTGAAATTTCTTCTTGTTTTTCTTCGATTTCTTCTTTGTCTTCTGTAGTTTCTTTTTCCTCTTCTTGCTTTTCTTCAGCTTTTTCTTTTGCTTCTTCCTCTCTTCTGCGGAATCTTTCAAATGAAAATATAGAAGAGCTATAAGTACTGCTATGAGTTACAGCAGATTCTGTTTTTTCTTCAACTTTTTCTTCTTCAGTTTCTGTTTTTTCTGCTTCTTTTAATTCTTCTGCTTCAGAAGTTGTTTCTTCGGATACTTCTGAAATAGTTTCTTTGTTTTCAATATTTTCAGCTGCATCATCTTTTTTATCTAATGAATCATGTATATCATGTTTTTCTGCTTCAATTTTTTCGTCATTTTCTTTATCTTTCAATGAATGAGCAGCTAATACACTTGCTACTATAGGACTTGATACGCTTGATTCTTTTGTAGCATTTGTAGTATCTGTGCTTTCTATAGTCTCATCATCTACTACTGCAAGACGTTTTTTTACAGTAACAGGTCTTGACACATTTTTTGATTTAGCTTTTATAGCCTCTTTTAATAGAGTGATTGACTCTCTTTCTGTTTTACTTTCTGTATTTTCAGTTTTTATAGAATCTAATTTTCTAACAGGAGTAGAAGTTTTTAATACGATTTTTCTGTCAGCACCTTTTCTTTCTGCTGTAGCTTCTTTGATAAGCTCTTTTAAATCTTTCTTCTCCTCTTTTTTTTCTTCTTCTCTTTTTGTTATAGATAAACTTTCTAAAGGTTTTATTTCAGGTTTATTTTCCTTAACTTCTTTTACATCTTTTTTATCTTGTAAAAAATCTATGGCTTTCTTTTCTTCTTTAGGTTTATTTTCAATTTCTTTAATTGTGTTTTCTTTTTCTTTAACTGCACTGCTGATTATGTTATTATTATCACTTGCTGTATCATCTTTTTTAGCTGCAGTTTTTCTAACTGTAGTTTTTTTAACAGTTTCTTTTGCTTCTGTATCGTCTTTTTTAGCTGCAGTTTTTCTAACTGTAGTTTTTTTAACAGTTTCTTTTACTTCAGCATCATCTTTTTTAGCTGCAGTTTTTTTAGTTGTAGTTTTTTTTGCAGTTTCTTTTACTTCAGCATCATCTTTTTTAGCTGCAGTTTTTTTAGTTGTAGTTTTTTTAACAGTTTCTTTTACTTCAGCATCATCTTTTTTAGCTGCAGTTTTCTTAGTTGTAGTCTTTTTTGTAGTTTCTTTTACTTCGTCTTTTTTGTTTGTAGTAGTTTTTTTTGTTGCCATATCTTTTTACTCTGTAATATTTTGTTTATTTTTGATTAATATGTTTCTTATAGAGTTCATAGTTTTTTCATCAAACATATTTTCTGTAATATTTCCAGTTTTTAATGACTCTACAAGATAATTGTTTAAATTTATATCTTTGTTTAAGTTATATTTCTTAGCAATATAAACAGAATTACACATAAATAAAATTACTCTAAGCTGATTTCCATTAGAGGAATATTTATCTATTAGCTTTTGAGGATCATCTATACCTAAACAACTTAAATTATAACAAACTTTGAAGAAAAGTTTATCAACAGCTTGTTTAACTTGAGTTTCTTTTTTAGCTTTCTTGTTTAGAGTATAAAGTATAGAGAAATCCCTAGCTTCAAAATTACATACAGTGGCAAAAAACTTCTCTTGATGCGGCATAAGATAGTGATGACTTTTCACTTTAGATTCTACTCTAGTAATAAACCCTTTTTCTTCAAGAGTATCCAAAGATTTCACTATAGTAGCATTTCCTCCTATTCCAGCTTCACTTAATATCTGAGAATGAGTTATTTTAGCAAGTCCAATCTCATAGTCGTAATTAGCCACCAAACTTCTGTAAACTTCTTTAGCAGATAGAGGTAATTTTTTCCAAGTGTTGTTCTCTGTTATAGATTTTGGAATAAACGAACACATTGAGGCTATAGATAAGAATGTATCTTTATCTATTGTTTTTAATTCAGCTTTGTTAATAATATCTATGATGTTATCCAAAATCTTACTCCATTTTTAGGTTTATATAATATATCTAATTAAATATAAAATCAAGTTCGTATAAACATAATATTTTTTTTAGCTTATTTTTATAGATAATCAGCTAATTTCCTTTATCGGCTTTGTTTAAAATACTTTAGTTGATATTTTTTTTTATTTATCATTGCATTTATATTGTATTTTTTTAAGAATAATTTTTTTATAGAACAAGTATTTAATTTTCAAGAAAGAATATAATATTCTAATTTATAATAATAATCCTAAACAAATATACCTTCTTAAACTTAAAAAATAAAGTTACATTTTTATTTTTTATATCTTTATTTTTTCAAGTGACACAAGTCTAACACTTTGCTTGACAATTCACCATTTCTTTTGCGATCGAAAAAAGTCTTTTATAGCGAGAAAAATTTTTTAGCTATTGTATTGATAAAAATATATTCTTGATACGTTTTGAAAGGCTATATTTTATATTTAAGTTAATAATTTATATCATAATCTTTAGTATGATTTATAGTTCTAAGTTTACATTTTCACTTTTGCAAATCGCATCTGAGCCTATCAAAGATATAAGGTTATTTGATGAAGTACTAAGAGAGTATGTGTCTGTAAAATAACAACATAAAAATTGACAAATTTAAAAAAAATTCAGAGTATCCTAATATCAAGACCATACTAATTTTCAAGAAAGATTCTAATTATTAAGAATAATCCTAATTGATTTTAAGATTTTTTGAAATGATTTTAAGATTTTTTGAAATGATTTTAAGATTTTTTGAAATGATTTTAAGATTTTTTGAAATGATTTTAAGATTT
>NZ_CALXRM010000018.1 GCF_944390845.1 uncultured Brachyspira sp. | reverse complement strand
TGCAACTTTGACGAAGTCCGCAGAGCGTGTGCGGCGGGAAAAAGTTGACTAAAAAAATGACAAAGTTAAAAATTTTTCAGTATATACCTAAACAATTATATTTTGTCAAAATAATTTTTTTAATTTAAAATATTTTCAGAGCTTTGCCATTACGAAGTACACAGCGTGCTGCACAGCCAGCCTTCGGCGAGAACCTATATCCTCGACAGGCTCGGATACGCTTCGCGAAAAACTGCATTTTTAGTACAAATCTAGGTTATACACTATATTTAATACATATATTTTTAATATAAAGTTCTAGCAGTTGCGTTTTTTGATACTTTGACGAAGTCGCGGCAAAAAAGTTGATAATTCTATATAAAGTGCATCAGTTGACAAACTTAAAAATTCTTAGTATATACCTAAACAACTATATTTTATCAAAATTAAAATTATATTTTCTTTTTAAGATATGGGGCTTTGCCCACTGCGAAGCACACAGAGTGCAGATCTGCGTGCTTACGCAACACCCCACTTCTTTTGCGACCGTAGGGAGTGCCTGTGGTATTGCCACAAAGAAGCTATATCCTCGAGAGGCTCGGATACGCTTTGCGAAAGGCGGCATTTCGACTTAAATTTAGTAATTTATCTTACATGTCAAACATAATTAGTATGATTTAATACTAATTTTATATTTGCACTTTTTGGTTCTTTGACGAAGTCCACAGAGCGTATGTGGCGGGAAAAAGAACAACAAAAAATCGACAAAGTTAAAAATTTTTAGTATATACTAAATATGATATTTATATTTTTTCAAAAGCATTAAGAATTGCCTTTTTATAATACATTTAGGGAATTATTGATTCAGTATATATTAATTAATACTCACCTTCATCATTTCCAACATAGTATTTGAAAACGTCATAAGGAGAATAAATACCCAAATCTGTTACAATAGCACTAACCAAATGCGGAGGAGTATAATCAAATGCAGGATAAAATCCTTTAACTCCCTCTTTAGAAGTTTTTACTCCCATAGCCTCTGTTACAAGCTTTTCATCTCTGAATTCAAAATGTATATCATCATATCCGTTATAACCTTTATCCGGAGCCCCTGTTACAAAATAAGGAATTCCTAAATATTTAGCTACAATAGCTATTTGGAAAGTACCTATTTTATTTACAACTGCCCCATTCAAACATATTAAGTCAGCAGCAGAAGTGAATACATCTATTTTTTTCTCCTGCATAGTATAAGCAACCATATTATCAGTTATAACTGTAACATCAGCTCCTTGATCATAGGCAACTGTAGCTGTAAGTCTTGCTCCTTGGAAATATGGTCTTGTTTCAGCACATACAACTTTTATATCTTTATTTTTATTTTGGAATTCCTGTATCATAAAGCCTACTATAGACTCACCAAAACATTGTGTAAGTATAGTACCTTTATCCGGATACATTGAAACTAAATTTTCTGCTATTTTTTTTATTTTGGAGTATCTTTTAGTAGATAAATCTATACCCATATTGAACATGGCTTCTATAGGGTCTTTATTAGATTTTATAGCTTCTATACCAGCATCAAGACAGTTTTTAGTTATAGACATCATTCTTGCACTTGTAGTAGGTCTTGAATTTGCCAATGTATTGCAGGCATTAGTTAAAAACTCTATTCTATCATTACCTTCCAAATGTCTCGATTCATAACCAGCCAATGCCATACCCATAGCAACTGCCAAATAAGGGCCGGCACTTTGAGTAACCATATCAGCTATAGCTTTTGAAACTTCTTTATGGGTTTTACATTCAACAAAATTTACTTTATTAGGATAAACTCTCCTATCCAATATTTTAACGCAGCCTTCATAATACCAAGCTATATTTTCAAATTGAAGCATAAAAGCTAAATTTTTATCTATCCTATCAAGCATAAAAAACTCCAAAATAACTAAATTAGATATTATTAAAATTTAAATTTTGAATTACATTATCAATAAATTTCATAAACTTATCTTCTTCAGAAAGTTTATCCCTATATATAATACATTCCATACCTAAATTTAATAATATATATTCCATTTTCTTTCTAGTATCTTCATCAGTAACAGATTCTATCTCTTTTACCTTAGCACATCCAGTAGTTCTTCTTAATATTTCAAGTCCGCAAATACCATAAGATGTTTTTAATACTTCAAGCAAATAAAATTCTATAAAACCATCACTTTGTACTGAAACATCAATACTTTCATGTATAAATTTAGTAATGAATTTATCTTTAAATAATTTTATTATATCATCTATAACCTTGTATAAGAAAGAAGTATAATTTTTATCATTAGTAATAACTAAATGATAAATATAAGCAAATATAAAATTAGCTACTATAGTACCTACATCATACCCTATTGGACCATAGAAAGCAAATTCACAGTCCATAATCTTCATACAATCGTCTTTAACAAATATTGATCCTGTATGTAAATCTCCATGTATTAAGGCTTGTGAATGATTCATAAATTCACATTTCAATTTTGCTGCCTCTAATTGAATATGTTTATTATCATAAAGATTTGTTTTTACAAAATCATTTAAAGATTCAGAAAAGCTATTTTCATTTAAAACATTAAAAAACGGCTCTCTAAATACAAGTTCTTCACTTATCTTACATAATTCTTTATTAACATATTTTGCTGCATTATCTTTCTTAACAAAACTATCTATAAAGAAATCTGCTGTAGATAAAGTACTTTCAACTAAAAAGTCAGTTATTTGTTCCTGTAAATGATGATAAATATGACCTTTCATCAAAGCATCTCTTAATGGAATATAATCTTTTAAATCTTCCATTACAAATAGCTTCATTACTTTATCTATGCATATAACTTCAGGTGCTAGATCCGGAAGTATATCTCCATAATAAGATAATACTTCAGCCTCTCTCCTATTTCTATTAACATCAAGTATTCTTCCTGATGAGTTACTTCTTGTATGAACCCCAGCCTGTTTTAATATTATAGACTTTTCTCCATTACTTATTCTATAAACATAATTGATATTACCATCGCCTATTTCTTTACAAGTAATATTATCATCTGCTTTAAAATATTTAAGTTTCTTTTTTACATAAAGAAGTACATCTTTTTCTTCCATTAAAAAATATTCATTAAATCTTAACATCGTTCAAACCCATAAATAAATTTCTTTTGCAAAATATAGCATAAAAAGTGTAAATATCAATATACTTATAAAATATAAAAATTACCCTTATAATATACTATAATGTAATATTATTTTAACACTTACTATAAAAGATATAAAAAAATTATTTTTTATACAAGTGCCTCATAATGAAAATATTTAAAGATCGGTATATATTTAATTAAATATAGTCTATTAAAATATAATTATACTATATTTTTTACATTTTATCCTTTATTAATATCCCTATTACATAAATAATAACTATTTTACATTTTATATATATTTCAAAATAATACGCATTTATATATTTTTAGTTATTATTAAATTATAATTAATCTATAACTATTATTTATAGTAAAATTACTAAACAATATGCATATATGTATAATAATAATTAATTAATAATTTTAAAAACTTAATAAAAATTAAATAATTCAACCTCATATAATGCTGATATTCTACTAAAAATAAAAGATTCATGCTTATTAGTGAAATAATTATCAAAAAAGGTATGAAAAAACTAAAAAAAAATGACACTTAACCTAATATACCTTGACCAAGTATATTTTTTGTACTATACTAAATACTAAATAAAATAATTTTATATTTCTAAAAATTAAGGGGTTAAATATTATGAAAGTTATTGTAATCGGTTGTAACCATGCTGGTACATGGGCAGCAAAAACATTGAAAGCTACAGATCCTAATTGTCAGGTAGTTACTTATGATAGAAATGATAATATATCTTTCTTAGCTTGCGGTATTGCTCTTTGGGTTGGCGGAGTAGTAAAAGACCCTAAAGGCTTATTCTATGCTAGTCCAGAAGGTTTAAAATCTGAAGGTATTGATGTCTATATGGGACATGAAGTAATGAAAATAGACTGGGCTAATAAAAAATTAACAGTTAAAGAATTAGCTACTGGAAAAGAATTTGAAGATAATTATGATAAACTTATTCTTGCTACTGGTTCTTGGCCTGTAACTCCTCCTATAGAAGGATTAAAACAAGAAGGTACTAAATATGGTCTTAAAGAAGGTATTTTCTTCTCTAAACTATATCAGCAAGGACAAGAAATTATTGATGAAATAGCTAAACCAGAAGTTAAAAAAGTTATGGTAGTTGGTGCTGGTTATATAGGTGTTGAACTTATAGAAGCATTCAAAAATCATGGTAAAGAAGTAATCTTAATGGAAGCTATGCCTAGAGTTATGGCTAACTACTTTGATAAAGAAATCACTGATGAAGCTGAAAAAAGAATCAAAGAAGCTGGCATAGAAATGCATTTAGGTGAAACTGTTAAAAAATTTGAAGGCGAAGGCAGAGTTAAAAAAGTAGTTACTGATAAAGGTTCTTATGATGTAGATATGGTTGTTATGTCAGTTGGTTTCAAACCTAATAGTGAACTTTATAAAGACTATTTAGAAACTTTACCTAATGGTGCTATTGTAGTAGATACTACTATGAAATCTTCTAAAGATGATAATGTTTATGCTATAGGAGACTGTGCTTCTGTATATTCTTGTTCTTCAAAAAGCAATGAATATATAGCTTTAGCTACTAATGCTGTAAGAATGGGTATTGTTGCTGCTAATAACGTTTTAGGTAAAAAAGTTAATTATTGCGGTACTCAAGGTTCTAATGCTATTTGCGTATTTGGATACAATATGGCTTCTACTGGTTGGTCTGAAGAAACTGCTAAGAAAAAAGGATTAAAAGTAAAATCTAATTTCTTTAAAGATGCTGAAAGACCAGAATTCATGCCTAGTTATGAAGATGTATTAGTAAAAATTGTTTATATGGAAGATACTGGACGCATAGTTGGTGCTCAAATAGCTTCTAAACATAATCACGCTGAAGCTATACATGCATTCTCTCTTGCTATAGCAAATGAAATGACTGTACAAGACTTTGCATTATCTGACTTCTTCTTCTTACCTCACTATAACAAACCATTATCTTGGATGACTATGGTTGCTTATACTGCTAAATAATTATAATTGATTTTATACAATATCATTTAAGCCCTAATAAATTTATATTTATTAGGGTTTTTTTTTGAAAAATAATAAATTTAAATATTTTTTTCTTGAAAATAAAATTATTTTAAGTTAGTATAAATCAGCATAATGGTATACTCTTATCATTTATAATTTTTCATAAAACATTAATATAATAGATAATAAAATATGAATACTAAATTACAATATAATACATTAGTGATATTGATTGGTATAATATCAAACCTTACATTAGTATCTATAGTAGTAATTTTGAACATACCATATTTATTTATGGATTCTATAGGTACAATATTAACTGCTGTTGTATTAGGACCTATATACGGTGCTATTGTTGGAATGCTTACTAATTTAATAACTTCTCTAACAATAGATTATATTAATTTGCATTTTACTATTGTAAATGTTTTTATAGGAATAACAGCAGGAATTATTGCTAAAAAATATTATTTAAAAAGTTTTTTCAATGCTATAATTATTGGAATAATCATAGGTATAGTTTCTGGACTGATATCTGTGCCTATATCTATAGCTTTGGGCTATGAAGTTCCAAATGAAATGCTGCATAAATATATAGAATCTTTAATAAATAGCGGAAAAAGTATTGCATTATCAACATCAATTGTAGTAATGCATGATGCCATTTTTGATAAAATACTATCTTGTTTAATTGTGTGTTTTATAGTAAACAAAATATACTTTTTCAAAATATACAAATAGTATTATAAACTTTATATGGAGAAAAGTATGATAAACAAAGTTAAATACTATATATTAATATTATTTATTGGCATAATATCAAATATAGCTTTAGCATTTGTTGTACTTTTCTTAAATATACCATTCTTATTTATGGACTCTATAGGCACAATATTAACTGCTGTTATATTAGGGCCTTTATATGGAGCGATTGTTGGCATTATTACAAATCTAATAACATCTGTTACAATAGATTATATTAATTTGCATTTTGCTATTGTAAATGTTTTGATAGGAATAATTGCAGGGCTTATAGCTGGAAAATATGATTTCACAAAAATAAAAGTATCAATTATCAGCGGTTTAATTATTGCAATAATAGCAGGCATAATATCAGCACCTATTTCTATAATATTGGCTAAAGGCTTTACAACAGGTACTATAGACCAATATATTAAAGCTTTAATTAATAGCGGAAAGAGTCTTACTACATCTGTTTCTATAGGAACATTTTTAACAAATATATCTGATAAAATATTTTCTTGCTTATTAGTTTCACTATCAGTAAAAAATGTATATTTCTTCAAAATGTATAAATAATTTTATAAAAATATCTTTATATTCCGAAAAATTTAAAATAGTTATATAAGTATTATATATTGAAAATTATTTATTTTCTATATATGATATTTACATGATGATATATTGAATGTCTTTGGAGGCTATTTGTAGTTTTATGGAGAAAAAAATTATAGATAATATTAGTATGATGCTTCTCGGTATTTTTATCAATACTATATTAGGACATTTAATCATACTATTTAAAATACCATTTTTATTTATGGATTCTGTAGGAACTATTCTAATTGCTGTAGTATTAGGGCCTATATATGGTTCCATTGTAGGAATAGCAACTAATTTTTTACTTTCTATGACTATAGAATATGTCAATCTGCATTTTGCCATAGTTAATGTGGTTATAGGTATAACTGCAGGAGTAATAGCTAAAAAATATGATTTTTCAAATATAAAAGTTTCAATTATTTCAGGAATAGTTATAGGTATAATTTCAAGCATGGTAGCAATACCAATATCAATTATTTTGGCTAAAGGTGTTACCAATAAGCCAATAGACAATTTTGTTCAAGTACTAAATAATAGCGGAAAAAGCCTTTTAATATCAATAACTATAAGTACAATATCAAGTTCTATGCTGGATAAAATATTGTCTTCTTTACTTGTATCTATATCAATAAAATCAATACCTTTTTTAAATAAAAAAAATAATCATAAATAATATAATTTTCATAATTTTATAATAAAATAGACAATTATATAAATAAAAAGCTATTGAAAAATAAGGTTTATCGTTGCATATTATAGAATAAGAGATTATTTATGGTAGATATTTATGGATAATAATTTAAAATACAACTTATTAATTGTATTAATAAGTGTTATCATTAATTTTGTTTTAGCATTTATAGTATTAGTTTTAAATGTACCATTTTTATTTATGGATTCTACCGGAACTGTACTCACTGCTGTTATACTAGGACCTGTTTATGGTGCTATGGTTGGTATTATAAGTAATATACTTATATCTTTTTTAAGCGATTCACATTTATATTTTAGCATAATCAATGCATTTATAGGCCTTATAGTGGGGGTTATAGCTAAAAAGTTTAAATTTAATATAATATCTGCAATAATTGTAGGCTTAATTATAGGAATAATGTCGCCAATAATGGGAGTTCCTATATCTATAATATTAACAGAAGGTTTCAGCGGCGGTACTATAGATAATTTCGTTACATCTTTAATGGATAAAGGTATAAATATAATTGAAGCTTCATTTATTGCAAGAATGTTTTCTAATATATTTGATAAAGTATTATCCTGTATTATTGTATATATTTTATTAAAGAAGGTTCATTTCTTTAATAAATACCTGCATATAGAAAATAGCCCTGAAACTAAAGTGCAAGAATAAAAGAGGTAAATAATAATGATTTTCGATGCCCACTCAGATATATGGACAGATGTAGCTGTAAAAAGTTCTAAAGGTGAAAATAATATAATAAAAAAATATCATTATGATAATTTAATAAAAGGTAAAATAGGCGGTTCAATATTTGTTATATGGACTGAACCTAAAAACTATAATAGAGCATTGGAAAGAGTAAGAGAAATACAAGATGCAATAAAAAAAGAATTAGAATACATTGACGATGTAATATTAATAGCAAAAAGCTATGATGATATAATAAAAGCACAAAAAGAAAATAAATTATATATTTTTATAGGTTTTGAAGGACTTATATCTATCGATGATAATATTAATTTATTAGATGAATATTATGAATTTGGTGCAAGACATGCAAGTCTTACTTGGAATGAAGAAAATAAACTTGCAACAGGAGCTAGAGGAGATTCAAACAGAGGATTAACTCCATTAGGAAAAAAGGCTGTAAAAAAGATGCAGGAAAAAGGAATGATAGTTGATGTATCCCATCTCAATGATAAATCATTCTTTGATATTATGGATATTACTTCTGCACCTATTATAGCTTCCCATTCTAATGCCAGAGCCTTATGCAATAGCATGAGAAATCTTACCGATGAACAATTAAGAGCCATAAGAGATGTAAACGGCGTTATTGGATATAATTCATACAAAGATTTTACAGATGAAAACACAGATAAACAGACTTTAAATAGAGCTGTAGATCATATAAAATACATAGCCGATAAAATAGGAATAGATCATATAGGGCTTGGTTTTGATTATAATGAATATTTTGAAGATGAGGAAGTTCCTCCTGCTGTAAAAGGCTTAGAAAATGCCTCCAAATCTTATGATATTATAGTAAAATTGAAAGAAGCTGGTTTCAATAGCGAAGAAATAGAAAAGATTGAATATAAAAATTTCCATAGAATAATAAAAGAAATTATTAAATAATGGATTTCTAAATATTATAAAGATAATTATAAAAATTGTGAACCTCTAACAAGTTTACTTAGCAGAGTCTTATAGAAAACAATTTTTATTAGCAATAATAATAAATTAATGATCTATTTTTACAAATAAAGATAAATATAATTTCATCTCTTTTTCAGTTTCTTTAACAAGATTGAAATTGCTGTTTGATAAAGCCCATTCATAAAAAAATCCTCTGAAAAACACTATAAGCCTTTTAGTTATAGCCTCTGCACTGTCATCATATATAACTAAATTCGATTTTTTTAATGAATCAACTAAAGATAAAATATGATTATAAAAAAAAGCATCTTTTGATAATAAAGCATTATTCCTATTCATAATACTATAATTGAATATTTCAAGTATTAAATCCCCGCCTAATTCATCAACTAATTTAGAAAATTCTTTAAAAGCATATAATATATCTTTATATGAATTAGTTTTTTCCCTTGATAATATTTTTTCTTTATATACTTCAGCATTTGTAGAAAAAATATAAACTATTATTTCCTGCTTATTAGTGAAATAATGATAAAAATTTCCTATAGATATACCAGCATTAGTGCAAATATCTTTGATTTGAAGATCATTTAATGAATGTTCTTTCAATAAATTTATAGTAGTTTCTACTATTTTTTTCTTTGTTTGCTCTGCTTGTTCTTTTCTTGTTACTTTTTCCATATTTTTCATAAAAGAATTATAACAAATAACTTGACAAATTGCAATTATATAATAGAATTAATTCAATGAATTAATTCAATGAATTTATTCTATAACAAACAAGGAGTGAATTTGATGAATAAAATATTAACTTCAATACTTTGTATTTTTTTAATATCCTGTTCTTCTAATAATTTCAATTCAGAAAGAAAAGAAGCCACAGAATATACCAAAAAAGAAAATGAAAAATTAAAAAACTATTTGCCATTTAATGACAATACTGATTTTGAAAATGCTAAAAGAGGATTTATAGAAACTTCAGAAGATAATATATCATTTCCTTTTATATCCAATCAGTCTGCCCCAGATACTGTTAATCCTTCTTTATGGAGACAAGCTCAATTAAATAATATATCCGGATTATTTGAAGTAACAGAAGGCATATACCAAATAAGAGCTTTTTATATTGCCAATATGACTTTTATAAAAGGAAATACAGGCTGGATAGTAATGGATCCATTAACTGTAAAGGAATCTGCAGAAAAGGCATTAAAACTTTTCAGAAAGAATTTCGGTGATGATCCTATAACAGGCATAATATTTACTCATTCGCATATAGATCATTTCGGCGGAATAAAAGCTGTAATTACAGATGAAAATAAAAATATACCAATAATAGCACCTGAAGGATTCTTTGAAGAGGCAATATCTGAAAATCTTCTAGCTGGAAATGTAATGGGAAGAAGAGCATTATATATGTATGGAAATTTACTTGAAGAAGATGAAAAAGGAAATGTTGATATAGGATTCGGTAAAAAGGTTGCTGGAGGAGAAGCAAGCATAATAAAGCCTACAAAAGTTATTTCAAAAGATTATGAATCATACACTATTGACGGAATAGAATTTGAATTTTTAATGGCACAAAATACTGAAGCTCCTTCCGAATTCATTGTTTATATACCAAAATACAAAGCAGCTTCAGGAGGAGATGTGATGAATCATTCATTACATAATTTATCAACTTTGAGAGGTGCTAAAACAAGAGAGGCAATTCTATGGTCTGATGTTATATCAAAATCAAAAGAATTTTTATCAGGCAGAACCGAAGTATTATTCGGATCTCATACTTGGCCTATATGGGGAGATGAAAATATTCAAGTATTTTTAACAAAGCAGTCTGATATATACAAATATATTCATGATCAAACTTTGAGGCTTGCTAATATGGGATATACACCATTAGAGATAGCAGAAAAAATACAAATACCAGACAGTTTATCTAAAGAGTTTTATAATAGAAATTATTATGGTACTGTTAATCATAATGTAAAAGCTGTTTATGATTTTTATTTCGGTGCTTGGTGGGACGGAAATCCTGCTAATTTATATAAGCTTCCTCCTGAAGAGTCAGCAAAAAGATATGTTGAGTTTATGGGCGGAGAAAATAATATCATAAAAATGGCTAAAAAATATTATGATAAAGGTGAATACAGATGGGTTGTTGAAGTACTAAATCATGTTGTTTTTGCCAATCCTAATAATATAGAAGCAAGAAGACTCAGTGCCGATGCTATGGAACAGCTTGGATATCAAAGTGAATCTGCTGTTTGGAGAGCTTATTTACTTACTGGTGCTTATGAGCTTAGAAATGGTATAGATGAAAACAGACAAATTCAAAAAACAGATTCTAAAGATATTATAAATAGCCTGCCTATATATAAAGTTTTAGATTATTTATCTGTTTCATTAAATCCGGATAAGACAAAAGATATAAGCATATATTTAAATCTATCAGATGAAAATAAATATTTAATAAAAATAGAAAATTCTGTATTAAAATATAAAAATTATAATGGTGAAGAAACTGATATACAAATAAATACAGACATCAATAATTTCAAAAAAGTATTATTTACAAAAAATATTAATAATTTAGATATAAACGATAAAGAAAAATTTAATGATTTTCTATCATCATTTGATATGCCTAAATTTTGGTTTGGTGTAGTAACTCCATAATCAAATTTTATAATATAAAAAAATTTCAAATAAAATAAATAAAAGGAGATAACGAATGAATAAAATATTAACTTCAATAATTTGTATTTTTTTAATATCCTGTTCTTCTAATAATTTCAATTCAGAAAGAAAAGAAGCAACAAAATACACTAAAAAAGAAAATGAAAAATTAAAAAACTATTTGCCGTTTAATGACAATACTGATTTTGAAAATGCAAGCAGAGGATTCATAGAAACTTCAGACGGAAACGTTTCTTTTCCTTTCATATCAAATCAGTCTGCACCGAATACTGTTAATCCTTCATTATGGAGGCAAGCTCAATTAAATAATATATCAGGATTATTTGAAGTAACTCCGGATATATATCAGGTAAGAGGTTTTGATTTAGCCAATATAACATTTGTAAGAGGCGATACAGGCTGGATTGTAATAGATGTGTTAACAACAAAAGAATCAGCATCTAAAGCAATAGAATTATTTAGAAAGAATAAAGGAAATGCTCCGATAACTGGAGTAATATTTACACATTCACATGTTGATCATTTCGGAGGAATAAGAGGAATCATAGAAAACAATAATATACCTATTGTGGCACCTGAAGGATTTTTTGAAGAAGCTGTATCAGAAAATCTTTTAGCAGGCAATGCTATGAGCAGACGCTCTTCTTATATGTACGGAGGACTTTTACCAAAAGATGAAAAAGGTACTGTTGATGCCGGACTTGGTAAATTAGTAGCAACTGGAACTCCAGGCATTATAAAACCAAACAAAATAATATCTAAAGATTATGAATCATTCACAATCGATGGAATAGAATTTCAATTTTTAATGGCACAAAATACAGAAGCACCTGCAGAGTTTATGATTTATATACCAAAATACAGAGCTGCATCAAGTGCTGAAGTAATGAATCATACACTTCATAATTTATCAACATTAAGAGGAGCAAAGACAAGAGATTCTATTGTATGGGCTAAGGCTATAGAGAAATCAAAAGAATTCTTAAAAAACAGAACTGATGTATTATTCGGTTCGCGTCATTGGCCTATATGGGAACAAAGCAATATAGATGATTTTCTAAATAAGCATGGAGATTTATATAAATACATTCATGATCAAACTTTAAGGCTTGCTAATATGGGATATACTCCTATAGAGATAGCAGAAAAAATACAAATCCCAGATAATTTAGCAAAAGAATTTTATAACAGAGGTTATTACGGTTCTGTAAATCATGATGTAAAAGCTGTTTATGATTTTTATTTCGGTGCTTGGTGGGACGGTAATCCTGTTAATTTATATAAACTTCCTCCTGAAGAATCAGCAAAAAGATATGTTGAGTTTATGGGCGGAGAAGATAATATCATAAAAATGGCTAAAAAATCTTATGATGAAGGAGATTACAGATGGGTTGTTGAAGTACTCAATAATGTAATATTTGCTAATCCTAATAATGAAAATGCAAGAAGACTCAGTGCAGATGCTATGGAACAATTAGGATATCAAAGCGAATCTGCTGTTTGGAGGGCTTATTTACTTACTGGTGCCTATGAACTTAGAAATGATATAGATCAAAATATGAAGGCTCCTCAAACTACATCATTGGATATGATAAATGCATTATCTGCAGAAAATATGTTTGAATATATATCTGTTGCTTTGAATCCTGATAAAGTAAAAGATAAAAATATATCAGTACTTTTTAATATTACAGATGATAATAAATATCTTGTAAAAATAGAAAACTCTGTATTAAAATATAAAAAATATAATAATGAAAATACTGACTATACAATAGATATTAATATGTCAGACTTTAAAAAGGCATTATTTACTAAAAAGGCTGATGATTTAAATATTAACAATAAAGAAACATTTAATGAGTTTTTATCTTATTTTGATAATTTTGAATACTGGTTTAATATAGTAACACCATAATTAATAACATCTTAAAAATAACAAATAAAAGCAATTTATTAAAACTTTATTGTTTTTATTTGTTATTATTTTTTTATATATTTATTTATACTTAATTTTTCTAATAAATCACAAAATTAATATATACCTAAACAACTATATTTTGTCAGAAATAATTTTTTTAAATTTTAAATATCTGCAGGCTTTGCTCTTACGAAGTACACAGAGTGCAGCCCCCACTTCTTTTGCGACCGTAGGGAGTGCCTGCGACCATAGGAAGTCCTTTAGAGTGGCGTGCACAAAGAACCTATATCCTCGACAAAATCGGATACGCTTCGCGAAAGGCTACATTTGGGCTTTAATTTAATAAATTATCTTACATGTAAAACGATTTTAGTATGATTTAATACTAATTTCATACTTGCACTTTTTGTAACTTTTTGCGGCGGGAAAAAGTTGAATAAAAAAATTGACAAACTTCAAAATTTTCAGTATATACCTAAACAATTATATTTTGTCAATTTTATTTTTTATATTGTTATTATTTTCGGGGACTAGTCCCCGAACCCCTACTTCTTTTGCCGATTAGGCACCTACTCGGTGGTGACCCAAAGAAGCAAAAAGACTGCATTTTGGCTTAAATTTAGTAGTTTATCTTATATGTAAAACATAATTAGTATGATTTAGTACTAATTTCACACTTGCACTTTTTGGTTCTTTTTGCGGCGGGAAAAAGAACAATAAAAAAATTGACAAACTTAAAAATTTTCAGTATATCTAAACAATTATACTTTTTTACTTCTTAATTATTATTTTATAATCATAGCAAATAAAAAATTAATACATAAACATAGCGTCGCCGTAAGAAAAAAATCTATAATTATTTTCTATAGCTAGCTTATAAGAATTCATTATATTATCATATCCGGCAAAAGCACTAACCATAGCAAGCAATGTAGAATGAGGTGTGTGAAAATTAGTAATTAAAGCATCAACGCATTTAAACTTATAAGGCGGATAAATAAATATATTAGTAGAACCTTCCATTCTTTTAAAATCATAATTATCATATTCGCTTTCTAATACTCTTGCAACAGTAGTTCCGCATGATACAACTCTCCTACCCTCTTTCTTGGCATTAATTATTATATCGTAGCTTTCTTTCGGTATTATAAATTTTTCTTCATGCATAACATGATTACGTAAATCATCTTCTTTTAAAGGATTAAAAGTAGAAAATCCAACATGCAATGTAACATAGCAAACTGTAATTCCCATAGACTTTATTTTCTCTAAAAGCTCTTTAGTAAAGTGAAGTCCTGATGTAGGAGAAGCAATACTTCCTTCGTTTTTAGCATATACATTCTGATAAAATTCCTTGTCTTTATCATTGTATTCTTCCTCGCCTTTCTTTTTTCTGCTTTGAATAATATATGGAGGAAGCGGAACTTTACCTATAGCATCTAAAATTTCACTTGTTAATGGTTTAGAAAATTTTATTAATTTAGTTGATATATTATCTTTTTCTAATACTGCCTCAATATTTCCAACATTCTCTAAATTGCTGTAATCTAAATATAATATATCCTTCTCTTTTATGTTTTTTCCTTTTATTAAACATTCCCAAGTACTTTCATCATCATTGAATTTATTAAGAAGCAATATTTCAACATTACCGCCGGTATTTTTCTTTGCATATATTCTAGCTGGTATTACCTTGCTGTCATTGAGAACTAAAACATCATCTTTTTTTAAATAATTGATTATATCTGAAAATATTTTATGCTCTATTTCTCCTGTAGATTTATTTAATATCATTAACTTACAATGATCCCTTTCATAATTCGGAGTTGTAGCTATTAAATTTTCTGGTAAATAAAAATTATAAGTTTCTTTATTTAAATAATCTATCATAATTTATTGCCGCTTTATTCAAATTAAAATGTTACTATTATCTTTCTTTGTCTTAAGAATTTTGTAAGACTCTTTTTAGTAGTAGAGCTTGATTTTATTATGGCATATTCATCATTAATTTTTGTCATAATAATACCCTTTCTTTTTGACTCATACATGATTTCTTCTAATTTATTAACATCTTTTATAATAACTAGAGTTACATTATCATAAACATGAGAAATAATGCCTCTTTCATACCATCTTTTTATACTTGTTTCAATATGTTTAGGCATTTCAACATTATTATCCAAAAGTATATTTTTCAAAACCACTAAAAATTTATCGAATACATAATCAGAGTTTTCATCACTAATTATAGTTTTTCCTTTTAATATACTTTCTTCTGTCATAGTATAAGTGTAAACTGTTTCCTGTTTATCAAGTTCAAAATACAAATTACACATATAAATAAAATTATTAGAAAATAGATGATGATTAATTAAAGTCAATTCAAAATTACCATTCATAAAACATTTTTTATCATTATTTTCTTCATTTGAAATTGCTCTAATTGCTAAGATAGCATTCTCATAAAAAGAAACTTCAACAAGTCCTAAAATAAACATAGAATATATAATATTATTATACATTTCTATTGTTATAGATGAACTGCTTTCTTTTAATTTCACAAATAATATAGATTTAGATATACTTTTATCTTCATCTAAAATATTAAATACTTTTTTGTAATAATCAGAATAATTTTTATAAATATTTTTTAATATAAGCTCTTGTCTAGCCTCTATAGAATTTGATAAATAATCTTTTATATTATCATATTCCAAAGATATATATCCCTTATTATCAAGCTTTATCAAAGATAATTTTGAACATATATTAATTATAATATTAGAATCTATATTATTAGTTAAGAAATCAATATTTATATCATCAGTACATAATTTTTGAACATCGCATTCATAAATAAAAGTTTCAATATCATTCAATATATTAAAATGATTGTTTATAAATATAGAACTTCCTATATTATCTTTTAAACTCTTTTCTAAATTAGATAAAACATTATTATTATTGATTCCAATATAAGGGTGAAGTTCCTCTCCAAAGAAATAAACAGAAACTATATTAGCCTTACATAAAGCAAATAATTCATCATCATCTATTTTTGCTTTATTATAATCAATGATATTGCCGTTCTCATATATATTTATTATTTTCTGCAAATATTTTTTATATACATTTGCAGTATATGAATCATCTGTATAACTAGGAATTTTTATATTATCTTTTAATAAAATATTCTCTATTATAGACTTTACATTAGGAAGAAAATATAAAGTATCATCATGAGAGTTTAATCTTCTTCTTTTTATTTTCAAATACAAAAGACCTGATTTTTTTATCTCATCTATATAATTAAAAAATACAGGTATTTGTTTTTGAGTATACTTAAGTGAATAAGCTATATCTATGGAATTTAATTCTTTGCTTTCATGCTTTAATAAATAAAGAATGATATTTTTAGCATCTTTAGATAAAGCATAAAATCTAAAAGAAACCAAAGATATATTAGAAGACTTAGCATCCAAGTCTTCTATACTTTTCACCTTCCAAGTTTTAAATAATTCTTTTAGAGTATCTTTAGAAATTTGGTCGTACATAATTGTTATTCTTATTTAATTATAAAATATTTAAAGAAGCCTTGTTCTACATTATCAGGTCTTTTTGACTGTATCCAAGCAATCATAGGCTGACCTTTAATTTGTCTGTATGGAACAAGTCCCCACATTCTACTATCGCAGCTTTGATCCCTATTATCTCCCATAACAAAGAAATAATCTTCAGGAACATTGTATATATATTCATCAGGTCTGTCTTCAGTATTAGGAACATATATATTCATCCAATACCATAATTTTATATCATCGCTTACTATTTTATCATTGATATAAACTTCAAAAGAACTAAGATCATTATAATAATCAGTTCTGTCTACAATTTTTTTGAATATTATAACATCACCCTTTTTAGGAATATAAATAGGTCCATATATATCTATAATAGGAACAAACTCTCTGTCATTTCCATAGAAGAAATAACCCCATTTGTCTTCTATTTCATTACCATCAATAATGATTTTTTTATTTCTAATTTCAACAGTTTCTCCAGCAGTAGCTATAACACGCTTAACAAATTCTTTTCTAGGATCCAAATCAACTGTTTTTAGCCCAAAAAATAAATTTGCCGGTGCTAAATGAGTTCCGCCTGTAAGTTTTTCTCCTATATAATCGGCAAGCAAAAATCTAGGATCCCAAGAAAAAGGAGTCAAAGCAAATACCATAACTGGAAGTTTTAACATTTGAACCAATGGAGAAGGCTCATAATAAGGCATAGCAGATTCGCATCCGAAAGAAGCTGAAGGAGGAGCTCTGAATACAACTAAATCTCCCCTTTGAGGTGATTTAATCTTTGGAAGTCTGTAGCCTAAAAGTCCGTCTGTAAATGGAAGTTTTACTCCATATACAAATCTATTAGCAAAAAGTCTGTCGCCAGGCATAATAATTGGTATCATAGAGCCTGTAGGAATTTGATAATTCTGTATTAAAAATGTATTTATAAGAAGCACTATTACTATAGCGTATAATATTTCTTTAAGAGTATGTTTAAAATTACGGCATTCGCCTATTATAGTTTCTGTAATATTTTTTATAGGATTCTCCATTAATTTAGCCCCTTCCAATAATAAATATTGATGTAAAAGTATATAATAAAACTATTAAAATAGCAATTAATAATAACTATTATTATCAAAAATAGTTATACTAAAAAATATTTTTATTTACAAAATCATCACTGGTTATATAATATATAACAATAAAACTATGGAGAGAATAATATTGAAAAAAATATTGCTGTTATTTATATTGATTATAACTTTATCATCTTGTGCTGCAAAAGTTCATGTAATAGAAGATTCTTTTTACGGACAAAAATTCTATCAAACTGATTATATTTCTATGAGTTATTGGTCAGCTACTCTTAAATTCAGATTAAGAAACATAAGCGGTACAGATGATATTATATTGGAAGCACAATATATAGCAGATGGTTCTTTCAATATTTCAGAAAAAAATAAAATAGTATTAAAATTTGCTGATAATACATTCTTAAATTTATATTACACATCTTTTGTACCAAAAACTGATGTGGAAGTAATATACGGCACTTCTATATATTTTATGGATACTGCTTATGTTGATAGAAGCTACAGCATACAGGCAGAAAACCAGATAAAAAATTTACCAGTTATAACTGATATAAGAGTGGAAACTGCTGAAGGATTCAAAAATTTTAAAGTAAAAGAAAGTCAGGCTGAGAATTTAATAAAGCTTTATAATGAAATGAAAACTTTATTATCCAATTAAGCTATATAATTACACTATAATTATACATTAAATATTTTTTAATAAAGTTATAGCATTTTAATTCATCATATTATATAATTATTGTTATTATTTAATTATATAAAAAATGGAGAGAGATTTATTATGACTTTCACAGATTTAATTATGACATTAAACAAATTCTGGAGTGAGAATAATTGTATTATACAGCAAGGTTATGACTTAGAAGTAGGAGCCGGTACTTTTAACCCTGCAACTGCATTAAGAGCATTAGGGCCAGAGCCTTTCAATGTTGCTTATGTAGAACCTTCAAGAAGACCAACTGATGGAAGATATGGAGAAAACCCTAACAGATTACAGCATTACTATCAATACCAAGTTATAATGAAACCATCTCCAGAAAATATTCAGGATTTATATATACAAAGTTTGGAAGCTTTAGGAATAAGCTTTAAAGATCATGATATACGTTTCGTACATGATGACTGGGAATCACCTACTCTTGGAGCTTGGGGACTTGGTTGGGAAGTTTGGCTTGATGGTATGGAAATAACTCAGTTTACATATTTCCAAGCTGTTGGAGGAGTAAACTTAAAACCTATAACAGGAGAAATCACTTACGGACTTGAAAGAATATGTATGTACTTACAAAATGTTGATAATGTTTATGATTTGGAATGGGGACATGGAATTAAATACGGTGATGTACATTTACAAAGTGAAAGAGAATTCTCTAAATATAATTTTGAAGTAGCTGATATAGATATGTATTTCAGACATTTTAAAGAATATGAAGAAGAATGCGACAGATGTTTAGCTAATGGATGCGTTCTTCCAGCTTATGATATGGTAATGAAAAGTTCACATGTATTCAATATGCTTGATGCTAGAAATGCAATAAGTGTAACAGAAAGAGCAGGATATATAGCAAGAGTTAGAGAGCTCATGAAAAAAGTTTCTGCTGCTTATATAGAATCAAGAGAAAAAATGGGATATCCATTAATAAAAAATAAATAAAATCATTATAACTTTTTTAATAAAAAAAGCCTCTGATAAAATAATCAGGGGCTTTTTATTTATTAATAAAAATATTAATCAAGATAAGACTTTATTTCATCATAAAATTTTGAAAAAGTTTTATTAATATCATCTTCCCAAGTATTATGAGTAAATATTATATCAGCAGCTTCTCTATATAAAGAATCTCTCTGTTTTGAAAGTTCTAATAATTTATTTTTATCTTTTGCTAATAATGGTCTTTCTTTAGGGTCTATATTTTGAAGTATTATATCAACACTTCTATCTATAAAAATAGTTAAACCTTTTTCTTTCATTGTTTTTCTGTTTCTTTCAGCTAATACTATACCGCCGCCTGTAGATAAAACCGCATTTTCTAAATTACTTAATTCTTCCAATACTTCACTTTCAATATTTCTAAAATAAGTCTCTCCTTCATCAGCAAAAATATTTGTAATGCTTCTATTTTCTTTTTTCTCAATGAATGAATCTAAATCATATAATGTATAATTTAATTTTTCTGCTAAAAGTTTTGATAAAGCACTTTTTCCTGATCCTGGCAAACCTATTATAAATATTACTTTATTATTCATCATACTGCCCCAAAATAATTAAATTCTCAACACTGTTTTCAAATTCTTCAAACTCCTTTTTATACTTTTCAAAATCCCCTGTCATATCAATATAAAAATAATATTGCCATTTTCTTTCGCTATGCGGACGGCTTACTATAGAAGTTAAATTAAAACTTTTTAATCTGTCAAGAGAATTAGCTAAACTTCCGTTCTCATGAGGAAGCAAGAATCTTATAGTCATTTTGTTTCCAGTTTTTAATGAATTGTCATAATTTGCAACTATTATAAAACGTGTTGTATTGCCTTTTATATTCTCTATATTTTCTCTGATCATTTCTAAATCGTAAATCTTCCAAGCATTTTTATTTGAAATAGAAGCAATAGTTTTATCATCTCCATTGGCAACTATAAAAGCAGCTTCAGCAGTATTTGATGCTGTAACAGTTTCAAAATTATTTTCTTTTATAAAATTAGAACATTGCTTTAATGCTTGATGATGAGATATAACTTTTTTAACATCTTTTATATCAGTGCCTTTTTTTACCATAAGTCCATATTCTATTGGTAAATAAATCTCCCCTACTATTTTGCAATTATAATCAGCAAGAATATCCAAAACTTCATTAACCATACCAGTAGAAGAATTCTCTAAAGGTAAAACTCCATAATAACTTTCACAGCTTCTTATGCTTTCAAGTACTTCTTCAAAATGTGCTTTCTTTATAAGTTTAGCATTTTCTCCAAAAAATTTTAAAGCAGCCTCATAACCGTTTCCGCCTTCTCTGCCTTGATAAACTATAGTCTCATCATATTTTATTTTTTCTTTATTATCTGATTTATTATCAGCTTCAGAGCTTTCATCAATCAAATGTTTCTGAAGTTGTTTTGATGTATACATTATATCATTATAAATCGTTGTTATTAAACTAGATAATTCTTTATTTTCAAGAAGTTCTATTTTTTTGGCAATAACTTCCTTTTCTCTTTTAGGATCAAATATAGGAGCGTCATATTTCTTTTTTGTTTCTCCTACTTTTATACTTACTTTCATTCTTTCATCTATTAAATTTACTATTTGTTTATCTATTCTATCAATTTCTTTTCTTAATTCTTGTAATTCTTCAGCTAGCATAATAATTCCTTATAAAAAATAATATTTCTAATTATAGTAATACAATAATAAAGATTATACTAAATAGGCGTAAATTGTAAAGTACTTTAAAATGATTATATTAATTAATAATTTTCTAATATATGAAAAAAATATAGTTTATACCTAAACAACTATATTTTGTCAATTTTTATATTTTCTAAATATATTATCAACTTTTTTGTCGCTCACGCTCTGCGGACTTCGTAAAAGTTGCTGCCTACGGCACGCAGAGCGAAAAACGCATATACTACAGCCTTATATTTTAAAAATATATATTAAAAGTAGTTTAATACCTTAAATTTTAGTAAAAAACGTAGTCCTTCGCGAAGCGTATCCGAGCCTGTCGAGGATATAGCTTCTTTGGGTCAACACCGAGTAGGTGCCTTGCCTACGGCACGCAGAGCGTCGGCAAAAGAAGTAGGGGTTCGGGGACTAGTCCCCGAAAATAATAACAATATAAAAACTAATTTTGACAAAGTTAAAAATTTTCAGTATATACTACTATAAAATATATTTCTAAATCATTAAATTCTTATTTAATTTTCATAAATAAGAAATTGAATAATATAAAAGGCTTGCTAATATTTTTATTAACAAGCCTTGAATGTTTAAAACTTTTTATATTCAATATTTAATTATTTAGCATTAGCAAATAAATCTTTTATATCTGTTTTTTCCCAAGTAAATTCTGGAAGCTCTCTACCGAAGTGTCCATAAGCTGTAGTTTTCTCATAAATAGGTCTTCTTAAATCGAGCTTTTTAATAATACCAGCTGGAGTTAAATCAATATGCTTAGTAATAATAGCAGCTAATACTTCATCATGAACTTTACAAGTACCGAAAGTATTAACATATACTGATAAAGGCTCTGGAACGCCTATAGCATAAGCAAATTGTACTAAAGCTCTGTCAGCTATACCTGAAGCAACTATGTTCTTAGCTACATATCTAGCCATATAACAAGCACTTCTATCTACTTTTGTAGGATCTTTACCAGAGAAAGCTCCGCCGCCATGAGCACCATGTCCGCCGTAACTGTCTACAATGATTTTTCTTCCTGTTAATCCGCAATCACCCATAGGTCCGCCAACTACAAATGAACCTGTTGGGTTAATATAATATTTTGTATTTTCATCAAGCATATTAGCTGGACATATCTCATTAATTACATATTTTTTGATGTCTTCTTCTATTTGTTTATGCTCAACACCAGCAGCATGCTGAGTAGAAATAACAACAGCATCTATTCTAGCAGCTTTACCGTCTTTATATTCAACAGTAACCTGACTTTTACCATCTGGTCTTAAATAGTCAACTACTTTATCCTTTCTAATTTTAGTTAAGCGTTCTGCTAATCTATGAGCTAAATGTATAGTTAAAGGCATAAAAGTTTCAGTTTCATTTATAGCATAACCGAACATTATACCTTGGTCGCCTGCACCTTCAGAAACATTTGATGATTCAGAATTAAATAAACCTTTACCAGCACTAACACCCATATCTATATCTGGAGATTGCTCTGCAATAGCCTCCATAACTGCACAAGTATCAGCATCAAAACCCATATCGCTGCTTGTGTATCCTATTCGCCTTACGGTATCTCTAGCGATTTTTTGATAATCCAATCTAGCTTTTGTAGTGATTTCGCCTGCTATTATTAGCATTCCAGTTTTTGCTAAAGTTTCGCATGCTACTCTAGAATTAGGATCTTGTTTTAAACATTCGTCTAAGACTGCATCGCTTACAGCATCACAGATCTTATCAGGATGGCCTTCTGTTACCGATTCAGAAGAGAAGTGATAATTCTTTATCTCTGCCATAGTTTTACCTCTTATTAAATATAATCAGCTTATTCTATATTAGTTAACATAAATAGTCAAGATAATATTTAATAATTATTATAATTTAGTATTAATATTTATTAAATATTATCTTAAAAAGAAGTTTATTGTGAATATTAAACATTTTAAACTACGGTATTACTAAGAATCTTGTGGTAGACAATACAATACTTAAACATAAACAAATCAAAGCTATTATAATAAACGGCTTATATAACTCATCATATTGAATTAAATTATCATCTAATATAGGCTTTTTTTCTATTCTGTCTATTGTATTATAAACATTATCCAAAGCAGATGCATTTCTGGCATTAAAATATTTACCGCCTGTAGTTGCTGCTATATCAATCAAAGATTCTTCATTGAGTGTAAAATCGGCTCTTATTCTTCTTTTACCATAATTAGGATCATCATAAGTAACCCAAGCATGACTTCCATTAGCATCACCTATACCTATTGTATATATTTTTATATTGAAATTTGATGCTATTTCTGAAGCTAATTTAGGGTCAATTTCTCCTGAATTATTTTCCCCGTCTGTAAGAAGAATTATAATCTTTTCATTATCCTCTTTTACACTTCTAAGCATATCTACTGCAGTAGCTATTCCAAGTCCTATCGAAGTAGAACCTTCTTCATCTATTTCTATATTTTTTATTTCTTCTTCTAATGAAGTATAATCAAATGTAGCAGGGGAAAGAACAGAAGCCCGCAAAGCAAATGAAACTAAACTAATCTTATCAAAATTTCTTTTTTTAATAAAATCTATCATAGTTTTTTTAGAAGCCTCAAGTCTTGTAGGTATCATATCTTCAGCCATCATAGAAGGAGAAACATCTACTACGAGAGAAATATATATACCCTCTCCATTTATATCAGATAAATGTGAAACTTTTGCCGGACGTGCTAAACCTATAATAGAAAAACAAAGTGCAAGCATTATAAGAAAAAATGGTATATCCTTAACATAGTACCTAGATTTCAAAACCTTTGACATACTTACCCTAGGGTGCTTCACTGAGTATGAATGATTCTTTCTAGTTTGAATATACACAAATATTATAATTGGTAAAGTTAACAGCAAGAATAAAAATTTTGGAGATACAAAAGTCATTTACCTATTTTCCTAATCATAATTTTATTATTAAAACATAAATATAATCATTAAAGTAATATTTGATAAATTATTATACTAAAATATATATAAAAGTAAAGTACCGAATTATTTTATAAGTTTATACTAAAAATTTTTAACTTTATCAACTAATAGATTTTATATAAAATTATCTACTTTTTTGCCGAGCTTCGCCAAAGTTGCTGCCTACGGCACGCAGAGCGAAAAACGCAACTACTAGAACTATATATAAAAAACATTCATATTAAATATAGGATATACCATAAAAATGCAGGCTTTCGCTAAGCGTATCCGAACCTGTCGAGGATATAGCTTCTTTGTGGCAATACCATACCTAGAGATACTCCTTTCAGTCGCAGTATTTCCTTCGGTTGCAAAATAAGTGTGGGTATAGGGCTAGTCCACAAATAATAAAAATAATTTTTAACAAAATATAATTGTTTAGGTATATACAAAAATATATTACAAACTAATAATATATTTAATCATAAAAATAATTTATCTATTATAGAAACAGCCTTTTTAAATCTTTCTTGATAATCGCCATTGATAGAATGATACTTTATATTTAAATTATGAAGTATATCTTTTATTTTATTGCTGTATTTAATTCTGTCATTCTTTATTACTTCGCTTCTGTCGCCATCTTGAATAAAATCAACATCGGGCTCTAAAAATAGTATAACATCATATTTATTTATATGTATAATAGCTTTTGCTAATCTTTCATTATCTATAATATTTTCATCTTCTAAAAAATGCATATAAAAGTTAGTTATTATTGCATCAGTATCAATAAATAATATCTTGTTGCTTCTTTCTATTGCTTTAATTTCATTTAATTTATGAGTAAGAAGTATTTCCGTAAAATCTTCTGAAAGCATAAGTAAATCAGTTCCGGATTTTTCAGACAATTCTCTGCCTGCTTCTTCTATATAGTTGGTATTATAATAATTTGCAAGATTAATTGTAAGTGTGGATTTTCCTGTACTTTCGCTTCCTAATAATAGAACTTTTTTTGTATAATAAGGCTTTACTATATTAGGCAAATAATCCCAGTATTTATAAACATTCTCTCTTATTTTTGAAGAGCTTATTTCATTTCTCTCTATAAATATTAACTCTGAATCTTTATAATATCTTGTATAAAAAGAATCTTTATTTTTATAATCATCTCCGCAAAATACAGCATCTATACGCTCACCTATAGCATTTTTTATTTTTATAGAATCTTCTTCCCAAAAATCTTCTGTATATTCTTCTTTTGTATTAGCATTATCTTCTATAAATATAATTTTTACATTTCCAATATGCTTTGTTAATTGATAAATCCAACGGTATCTTATTTTTTTATCAATTTCATTTCTGTTATTTCCAACACACAAAATTATATAAAGCTTTTTACATTGATTAGCAGCCTCTATTATACATCTTACATGCCCAAGATGAAGCGGATTAAAAGAACCTGCATACATTCCAACATTATACATAAAAACTCCAATAATGATTAATTAATGTTTTTAGATGATTCTTTATACCATTTTATAAACATAAACAAAGCATTAACTAAATAAACACTCCACATAAGCAAAGTAGCTATATTATCGCCGCCGCTTGAGAAATTAATATACCATATAGAAATATTTAAAATGTTTACTAATATCCACATTATCCATTGTTCTGTGCATCTCTTTACACATAGTATCTGAGCAGTTACAGCAAATACAGTACTTGCACTATCAATAAATGGAAGCGAACCGCCTAATTTTTTTAATATAAGTCCGTAAATAAATATTGATATAAAAGATAAAGTAAATATTATTATTTTAAATTTATTATTTAATTTTGTTTTTATTACTTCTTGGCTTTCAGTATTTATATTTCTGCTCCATAATACAAAGCCCACTATATTCATAGGTATATAATAAAATACATTGAGCATAAACTCACCGTAATATTTTGCATTAAAAGCTATAATAGAATAAAGAATAGTATTAACCATTCCAAATATATATGAAGATAATTTTCCTTTACCTGTAAGTATAACGCATAATATACCGCTTATAGATGATACTATACCTATAATATTTTCTTTCCAATAAATAGAAAGCGATAATATTATACCGCTTGCTAATATTATCCATAATATTTCTATTAATTTCCAATTTTGAAGTTCATTTTGTATAAATTTTTTCATAATTAATAAAAATTAAATTATATTATCTAAACTTAAAGAAGGATAATTCTTTTACTATATCCTCTGCCATTCTTGAAGTTTTAGCACTAGCCTCTGAAGCTTCTTTTGATAACTCTTCATTCTTTATCATTATTTCATTAATAATACCTATATCATTATTAATATTATTAATACGTTCTGTTTCATCTTGTGAAGAAGCAGATATCTCCAAAAGAATATTAGAAGTAGAAACAGAAGTTTTTGCTATCATATCTAAAGTTTTAGAAGCTCTTGCAACAGAATCACTTCCATTGTTAATCTTTTTAACAGCATCTTCTACTATAACAGTAATATCTTTTGTAGCCTGTGATACTGTAGTAGCAAGTTTTCTTATCTCGCTAGCAACTACAGCAAAACCTCTGCCCTGCTCTCCTGCACGAGCAGCCTCTACAGCAGCATTCAACGCTAATATATTAGTTTGTAATGCAATAGATTCTATAGATTTTGTTATCTCAAATATTTTTTTACTAGATGCTTGTATTTCATTCATATTGCTTTCTATTTCAAAAATAGTATGTACTCCAGTTTCTGTTGTATTTTCCATTTTATCCATAGAATCTTTAGAAGAAGCAATACTTAAAGACGATAAATTAATAGCAGTTGATATATCCTTTAAAGCTTCATCAAGTTTTTCCAAATTAACAGCTTGTACATAAGCTCTTTCCAAAAGCTTTTCACTAGAACTAGATATTTCAACACCAACACTATTAATATCTTCTATAGCTTTTTTTATTTTAAATACCAATTTACCAATTTTAGCTTCCATATTATCTATGGCACGTGCTAAATCGCCAGCTCTATTTCCTTTAGCTAATATCTTCTTATCTATTCTATAAGCAAAATTACCTTCTGCCATATTATCAATAGCAGTTATAGCCATATTCAAATAATTTGAAAGAGGAAGCAATACAATAGAAGTTAAAAATACTCCCATAATTAATAAGAATATAACTGTTAATACAAATATTAATGTTATCTTACCAAGTATAGAATTATATCTATCCAAACTGCCTTTTACAGCCAAAGCCCAATTAGCACCATTCACTTTTCTTACGCAAAACCAATTATTATTTTTTATAACTACAGGAGAATTATTATTAGTTATATATTGTGCAGCATCTTCAAAAATTTCATCACTATTAAATAAAGTAACTCCATCTTTAAGCACATAATTAGGATCTCTATGTCTCATATAATAACCATCAAGAGTAACTAAAAATATATTATTACTGCTTACATTTTTATAAGAATCTGTAAAACCAATACTTGAAAAATCTATACCAAGCACGCCTTTTAATTTTCCATTTGTATAAACAGCTTTAGAAAAAGTCACAAGAAGTTTTTGTGTATTAAAATCAACATAAGGCTCTGTTATATATATACCATTAGTAGTTAAAGCACCTTTATACCATACTCTTGAAGTTTGATCATAGTTAGTAGGATATTGATGCGTAACACTTAAAAATAAACCGCCTGCATAAAATGGAGTTTGATTACCATAAAGAATATCAAAAAAATCTAATCTCTTACTATAAACATTTGTCATAGATAAGCCCATTTCATAAGGAGTCAAATCTGATTTAGCATAAGAATCCAAAATATTTAATACTAAACCTATATTAGAAATTTCTCTCTCTATAGAATAATCTATAGAATCTATATCCATCTTCAATACTTCTAAATAGTTAGTCTTATATATATTTCTAAAAATCATAAATACTATTATAGCTGATATAATGATAAATAAAGAGTATGGAATAATTAATTTTAAAAGAAGTCTCACATTATTTTTCATATTACCTATTACTCCTTAGCCTTAAACTTAAAGAAAGAAAGTTCTTCTACTATATCATTAACTATCTTTGATGCTTTTACACTAGATTCAGCACTTTCATTAGCAAACTTAGTATTGCTTTTTGTTATATCATTAATTTTAGCAACTATATTATTAATATTATTAATTCCAGATTTCTTATCATTAGACATTCTATAAACTTCTGATAAAGAATTTGAAGATTCCAAAGAAGATGATTCTATACTTGTAAGAACTTCAGATGATTTACTTACAAATTCACTTCCATGTTCTATTTTAGAAACAGCACCTTCTACAATCTGAGTTATATTATCAGCAGAATTAGTTACTGTTTGTGCAAGAGAACGAACCTCTGTAGCAACAACAGCAAATCCCCTTCCCTGATCTCCTGCTCTTGCAGCTTCAACTGCCGCATTAAGAGCAAGTATATTAGTTTGAGATGCTATGGATTGTATTGTTTCTATAATATGAGAAATTTTATTACTTGATTCAGTTATTTCATTCATATTATTTTCTATTTCATTAATCATCTTAACGCCGACTTTTGTATTTTCAAATGATTCATCACTCATAGATTTAGCATCATCTGTTTTTTTAGATTCATATTCTATAGAAGAAGATATTGAATTAATAGCACTTACCAAATTAGATAAAGCATTGGACTGTTCATTTGCTTTGTTTGACAATTCAACACTGACATTCGCTATTGCTTCGCCATTTTTATTAACTTCTTCAACTCCCATTTTTATTCTATACATTGTCTTACCAAGATTTCTCTGCATTTTTTCTAATACTCCGGAGAGTTTTTTTGTAACTGTACTGTTCATTTTACTTTCTTTAATTCTCAAAGTAAAATCTCCTGTAGACATATTTTCCAAACAAGTTATAACATCATCTAATCTGTCTGAAAGAGGTATTATAGATATAGAAACTATTATTAATTCTCCAAACACAAATAATATACCAAAACCTATAAGGAATAATATTAAATATCTTATGCTGCTGTAATAGAAAGAAGCATCTCCTTTAACTGATATATACCAAGGAGCATTATTAATCTTAGCAACAGTATACCAATACTTTCCTTTAATATATATATTATTATTATCCATATTGTTTCTATATGAAGAAAATAATTCATCAGAAAATAGAAGTCTATCATTATTTAAAATATAATCTTCTTCATCATGTGTAATATATAAACCTTCTTTTGTAACAACATTAATACTTTCATTATTCTTTTCAGATATAAGCATATTCATATTATCAAAATCTATTCCGAAATATCCAGCCAATCTATTATTAATCTTTATTTTATTAATGAATGTTATTACCAATTTATCAGTTGTAAAATCAAGATAAGGCTCTGTCATATATAAATCTAAAGAAGATTTTGAAGCATTAACATACCATTCCCTAGTAGTCTGATCATAATTTGCAGGATATGTTATTCTTGAACTGATAAAAGTACCGCCTCTGCTATATGGAACAGTATTGCAGTAAAATACATCAAAATAATTTCCAAATTGTCTTACATTAGTGATAGTAGTAGCTATATTAGGAGTATTAATACCAAGTTCAGCATAAGAACTTAAAAAACTAAGAGAGTTTACTATATCATCTACTTTACCCTCTACATCTTTTTTAACAGTGTTTACATCTACTGAAACTTTATTGAAATAAAAATCTCTATTAATAGGAATAAATATTGATACTAATATAATACCTAATATTGCAATAAATACTACATAAGGTATTGTGAAACTTAATATAAGTCTTATTCTATTTTTCATAATAATTTCCAAAATATGTTATATAAAAAGGATATAAAATTTATTAAAAATTTCAAGTTAATAAATGGAAAAAACTTAACTATATATAGAAAAGTATATTACATTATGATTATTTTTATATTTTTTCATAAAAATAATACAAACAATCATTGACAAATTATTAATTAATGATATTATCCTTGCATATAATTGATCTTTGAAAGGGGATGCTCCGGCTTCGACTGCGATGGTTGGAACGTATTTTGCATAGTCGTGCTAGGTGTATGCACGTTAATATCATACCGAAGAATAAGTGCAGACGAATATGCACTCGCAGCTTAATTGAAGTTGCCGCTGATTAAGTGATTTGTCTATGGGTTACTTTTTCGGTGCCAAAACACATAGAACTTGTATTAGGTGCCGTATGAGCCTAATATTACGTACACCCATGCTAGTCTTATAGTTTTTCTGCTTGTCTTCTACCTATAAGGCGAAACTTCTGAAGATAAGATATGCTATGTAGACGAATATGGTACGCTTCGTAGGACGCGGGTTCGAGTCCCGCCATCTCCACATATTCATTCCCTTTCTTTTCCTATTTTTTAATCTCTTAAATAAAATTTCTTTTTAATCAATGTTTATACTGAAAATTTTTAAGTTTGTCATTTTTTTTATTCAACTTTTTCCCGTTGCAAAAAGTGCAATTACATAATTAGTACTAAATCATACTAAAATTGTTTTATATGTAAGATAGGTTATTAATTTAAGCTAAAATATAGTCCTTTTGCTTCTTTGGGCCACCAAAAGAAGTGGGGTGTTGCGTAAGCACGCAGAGCGGTGGGCAAAGCCCTGCAAATATTTAAAATTCAAAAAAATTATTTCTGGCAAAGTATATTTGTTTAGGTATATACCAATTATTAAATTATATAAGGAAGAAAATATTATTTAGGCATAGAAACGCCGTAATGTATATTAACCCAAGCAACACCTAAAAAATTCTTCCAGCTTCCATCTCCCGGATCTGAAGGAACATTAGGTAAATATAAATCTGTAGGTTTTGAAGCAGTAAATGGATTTGCCGTTACAGCATTTGCGGAAGTACCTAAATATTCAACATTTTTTATGGAAGTACAATTATTAAAGCATGAATCCCTTATTATTGTTATTCCATTAGGTATTTGAATACTTGTTAATGAAGTACATCCGCTTAAAAAATCTGCAATAATTTCCTGCATATTAGGAAGCAATATAGTTATTAATGAAGTAATATTATTTAATGTAAATTTATTATCTGTATTTAAATTACTTCCTGATAAATCTAATATTATATCTTTTTCATTTTGAATAACCGTTTTTATATTATCAAAAATTTTAGATGAATTATCAATATACCCTGTTACAACTATAATATTTTTACCAGCTATTCCTTTATTATTTTCTAATGCTGTTCTTATTTCTTCTTCAGTAGAATTGGCACCAACAGTATATAAATTATTATTTATATCACCGGCATCACCTGTATTATCTGTACTGCATTCATATTGTATTTTTGGAGAAGTTATTTTGTATTTACAAGAAAGCAAAATAAAAAAAATGAATAATAATATTATAGCTTTTTTCATTTATATGTTTTTTCCTTGTTATTTTGGCATAGTCTTACCATAATGTATAGTCTGCTTACTCCAATCATACTTCAAGAAATTATTCCAAGTTCCATCTTTAGGATCAGCAGCAACATTAGGAAGATATAAGTTTACAGGAGTACTATTTTCAGTATATCCATCAAATACCCCTCCTCGTTGTACGGTTATAGCAGAAGGATTATTTCCTAAATATTCCACATCTTTTAATGATGTACAATCACCAAAAGTATAATGATACATATTAACTAATGAACTAGGCAAACTGATTTTCTCTAATGATTTACATTTAACAAATGCTGACGGCCATATTATAGATAATTTAGATGGCAAATTTATTTCTTTTAATGCATAACAATCACCAAATGAGTTGTTTTTTATGGTAGTAACTGTTTCAGGAAGTACAGCCTTAGTTAAACTAGAACTGTTAAGAAATAAATTAGATTCTAATATTCTTAATTTTGTTTGGCTTAAATCAGCAACTTGTAAACTCAAACAGCTTTGAAAAGCTCCGACTTTAATTTCTGTTATAGAAGATGGAAAGTTAATTTCTGTTAAACTAGAACAATCTCTAAATGCATATTGACCTATAGTTGTTATGGTATTAGGCAATGTAACTTTATTTAAATTTCTATTTCCATTAAATGCATTATCTGCTAATTCTGTAATTGTTGTTCTGCTTAAATCAAGATATACTCCGTCTTTTGTATATGTTTCTTTTTTTATTATAGTATTTATTTTTTCTAATGTTTTATTATTATCAATGTTTTCTTTTGTATCTTCTAAAAATATTGCATAAGAACCTTTGTCTGTAAAATACTTCTGCATTTTAGCTTCTATATCAGCTTCTGTAGTATCTGCTTTTACAATGTAGTCAGTAACATTTTCAATAGGTGTTTCTACTGGATTATTTGCTGATGGATTCGTTGAAGAATTATTGCAAGAATATACAAATGCTATTAAGACTATAAATATAATATTATTTATCATTTTTTTCATATTATTTACCTCCGATTAATACACTATAATCAAGCGTTTTTTAGTATATTAAATTTGAAATTACAAAAAATCAAGTAAAAATAAAAATTATTTTACTCCTTTATTTATACCATAATTATTTTTTATAATATGAAATCTTAGTATTTATATAACAAATATTATATTTTAGGCACTTTAAATCTTAGTCCAGCCAAAACTTCATGATAACCTTGTGCTTTAGTATCTATCAAATATCTATATCCGATATCTATAGACATATAAGGAAGCACATTGAATGCCATTCCTCCGCTAACTCCGAAAACTAATGTACTTAAAGAATTTTGTAATTTTACCCCATTTAATTCTTCAGGTATTCCAGTGTTTATTCTTCCGCCTATTGAAAGACCGAAATAAATTGTGAAAGGTGCATATTTAGTGAGCAATGTCTGTTTATAAACTTCATCTGTTAATTTTTCTTTAGTTAATAAAAAGTTTATATCAAAAAATACAGAACCTAATAATGTATGCATTTGCATATCATCAGACATGCTTACTAATTTTCTTCCAAGATACTCAAATTCAAATCTTACAGGAGATGATTTATTTATAGTAGGTATGCTGTAGCCTAATGCAAAACCTCCTCCCATATAATTGAAATATCCTTTTTCCCCATTATCTTTATTATAGGCATAAGAACCATCATGAGCAAATGCTGCTTTAGGAGTTATATACAAACCTTCCGGAATTATTGAGAACAGCTTTTGAGTGCTATGAAATAAAAATATAAACATAAATATTATTATATAACTTTTTTTCATTAGTCAACTCCTAAAAATTTAGCCTTACAGATGCTACAACATCATGACTTAATTGAGAACTTGTATTAAGAAGCAATCTGTATCCTAAATCAACACTAACTATTTCAGTTATATGAAATGCTAAACCGCCTCCGAACCCATAAATAAATTGTGTTTTATTATAATATTTACTTGTTTTAAATAGAGCTAAATATTCATAATTCATACAAGTAATATATCTATTCAATTCCCCGCCTAATATAAATCCGGCATATACTGACATAACAGGTCTTTTTCCGCCGTTTAATTCACTTCTTACAGAATCAGGATTATCATAATTGATATATAAGAAATTAAAATCATAATAAGCACCAACTAAAAATGTATGCGACTGTACAGTTTTTATATCTGAAGTATAAGCATTTCCAGGTAATGCATTCCTATATAAATATTCAAATTCTACCCTTACAGTACTATACTTATGAAATATATCAAAGTTATAACCTACAGCAAGTCCTCCGCCTGCATACATATTTAAAGTGTTTTTAGTATTGCCTTGTATCTTTAATCCTGAATCTCCTATATTGAATATAAATTTAGGTGCCAAATAAGCTCCTATATCAATAGGCATAAGTATGCTGCTGAAACATACAAGAATAACAAAAACAAATAATAACTTCTTTATATTAAACTTCATAATGATTCCTCAAGCATAAATTAAAACAATATCCCTATAGCAAATCTTGGCAAAGGTACAAGTCTTATTAAATTATTATAAGATAATCCAATATCAATAATAGATATATCAAGGAATGGACGTACCCCGCTATTTACTCCTAAGCCTCTGGACATATCTATTCTAAATCCAAGCTCTCCAGAAATATAGAAATCATACATATATGACATTCTATTTGTATATGTAGAACTTTCTTTTATATATTCTCTATTTTCAGTCATAAATATAGTAGTACCTATTTTAGGCATCAAGAAAAATCCAGATGCTTTATCTTTGCTATTACAATAGAATCTTCCTCCAACAGAGAAGCCAAGGGCATATACATTTCCATTATAAGTCATTTTAGAATTATCATAGTATGTTTTCATAGTAGCAAAAGTTGTATCTACATTTATATCTATTTTTTCAGATGCTCTGTATGTATATGTTATACCCAATCCAAAAGTTCCCTGAGTTTTAAGATGGCTAGGATCGCCGCTTGGAAAAATGAGATTAAATACTGTTGGTGCTGTTAACATATAAAATATAGTAGGCCCAAAATTTACACCTAAAGAATGTCTATGAGACATTGTATTAGTTACTGTAGATACATTATTATCTTTATTCAAGTTTTTTTCTACTGTATTATTTGTAGGTTCTTTAGCTGTTTGCTGAGCAAAAGAGATGCTAGTAAGTATAAATAAAAATAAAGCTATTAATTGTTTCTTTCTCATTTTATACCCCTAACTAAAATCTTAAACTAAAGCCTATTCTAGGAAACAAAGCAAATTTTATAGCTGATACATAATTAGCCCAACCAGGAAATGAATTCCAAGAAGGTATCATAGCAGATAAATCAACTAAACCGCTTCCAAAGAAACCTATGCCTTCTCTAATATCTTCATAAAGTCCAGGCATTCCAGAACGTACATAATAACCTATTTCAAATAATGATATATCTATATAAGGTTTTACAGGCCATTCTCTCGTAGGGAATAATTCTATAGTCCAGCCTAATTCATAAGATAAATACATTGTAGCATCAACTGTATGACGTCTAGTTTTTAATCCCGAAATACCATTTTCTGTTTCTACATCATACATAAAAGTTTCAATTCCAAATCTTAATGTATTAACAACCTGTCTTTTTTTACCGCCGTAGAATTTTATTCCTATTGTAGCAGGCATATATATTAAAGAAGCTTGCAAATAAGTATCAGAACCTATTAAAGAACCGATATTATCTCCTGTAATACCGCCAGTTCCTGAATCTGGGAGAAAAGCACCAGCCAAATCTCCTACTTTATCTTTAGGTATTCCAAGTCTAAATGTCATAGATTGAACACCAAATCCTAATTCTATTCCTATACGAGGGTGAACTAATAAAGTATATGATATATTAGGTACATACCAAAAACTGCCTTTAGCTTCTATAGCTTCAATATATTTTCCAATATCACCTAATTCAAAATTAGCCAATCCGGCCAATGTTTGATAATTATTAAATACTGTATCGATTAAATGAGGGAACAATGCCACATATCCTGGATTTAAGTTTACACTTACTATTTGTCTTCCTTTAATCCAACTGTAAGTATTAGTATCAGATTGTGTTGACATTGGTATGCCGTTAGCATATAGATTAATTATAAATACATTAAATACTATAATAGCTGTAAGGATTTTTTTCATGTCAAAGCCTTATATATTTATTGTTTTGGCCCTATCTGACTAGGATTGCCAAAATTGCTGGAACTTAATCCGCCGAATAATTCTATTAACCTATCTTTTTCTTCTTCTGTAACATTTAAACTTGCTGCTATTTTATCTACATCTATTTTATTAGGATCGCCGCCGCTATTAACAATATCTTTCATAACACCAGTAATATTTTCTTCGCCGACTATATTCATAACTTCATCAATAGATTCTTTAGCCTGCTGATCCATCTCTACAGTATACAAATTATCTCCGCCTGGTACTGCTACTATATAGCCTTTATCTCCGCCTTGATAAACACCGCCTACACCTAATATTGTATCATTAAATGTATAATCTTTTCCATCTATTTTTAATTTATCGCCATCTACTGTGACACCTTGCCAATTACCGCTAGCTATTTTATTTAAAAAGAAATCAGGGCCAGGTTCTGTTATTGTCAAACTTGTTTTCTTACATGAAAATGATGCTAGTAAAATAAATACTATAATAGCATATTTTGAAAATCTCATTAATGTTCTCCTAAAATAAAAATATATTATATAATTATACTATTTTTATTTATAAAAACAACTATAATATCATCTATATAAACTCGGATATATATATATTAAAATTTAATTTTGAAAGCATATATTTATAGTTATTATTAAATAATTGTATTTACATAAAAACAAAATTATTTCATATTCTAAAAAAATAATATAAAAAATAATTTAACATATAAAACATAATTCATAATAAATAACACATATATAATATACTTTAACAAAAACTATAAATACTTTTTATTAATAAAATTGTATTATCTGTAAAATAACACCTTGACAGAAAATTTGAATTGAAGTAAAATTTACAACATGCATCAAATTTAAGGTAAATCTTTTGTTATATGAATAAAAATACAAAACATACTACTTGTATCATAAATCATGAAGAAAGTTTTAAAAGAATCATTATAAATAGAAATTACAAAACAAAAAGATACTCTATAGATTTTTTTGTAGCTGGATATAAATATAATAATGGTAAAGATGTAATAGATTTATTGCTAAAAAATGAACCTATTAACTTTATACATGAAATAACAAATCCTTATGATAGATTTGCTATAGCTATTTATGATAGAAGCTTTGACTTTAGGCTTGGTTATGTTCCAAGTATCATTTCTCCATTAATCTCGTACAAATTAGAAGATAAAAGAAACAAAGTTCATGCTATTATAAAAAATGTTAAGCTAGATGCTATTGATGAATGTAAAATAGAAATCAGAGTATTTATAGATATAGCTAAGAAAAAGAAAGCTATATAATACTTGTTGCATATAAAAAAATATATGATATTATATATTTATGGTCAGTAAAGTTTCAGTAAAAACAGAAATAGAATTTCAAAAAGTAAAAGATAATTTTGTAAAAGAGCCTTTTAATTATGGTATTTATATATTAACAGGAAAAGAAAGGCTTTTCAAAAAGGCATTTGTTGCTGCTATGCATTCCGCTATGTTTCCAGACGAAGGAGACAGCGAAATGAATTACAGTGTTTTTTATGATAAAAATGATGCTGTAGGTTTTGCCCCATTAGAGGTAGCTGATACTCCCCCATTCGGTTCAAAATTAAGACTTATAGTTATTTATAAATACAATAATTTTCAGGAGGATTTTTTAGAATATTGTTCCAGTCCTTCTAAAACTGCTGTAGTTATACTTGAAACTGAAAGCAATTTAGATGAAGATCCATTATATAAATACTTTTCAAAGAAACAAAATGCTAATAATATATATTTTATAGATTTTCCGTTACCTGATGAGAGAGATTTTAGAGGATTAATCAATGCCTATATTACAAAACAAGGCAAAAAAATAGCTTCTGATGCTGTTGAATATTTAATCAATAATATAAATTTGGATTATGATTCACTTTATTCAGAGCTTGCTAAAATTTGTAATTATAACGATAAAGAATATTTGAATGTTGAAGATATAATGGATTTTACTTATGTATCTAAAAATAGAAATATATTCGATTTCTTAGATGCCGTTTTTGAAAGAAACAGAAAAAAAAGTTTTAGTATAATGCATAGATTAGATCAAGATGCTTCAAGCTCTTTAACTTTGATGATGAATAATTTTCTAGCAATATACTATATGAAAATATTTCCGCCTCAAACTACTTTAAATGAAATAAGCAAAATAACAAAGATTCCAGAATTTATCTTGAAAAAGAAAAAAAATTCATTGAAACTTTTTTCATTAGAAGAAGTTACTGACATAATATCTAAAATATCATATTTAAATACATTAAGCGTTACAACACCAGTAAACGTTTTTAAAGCCCGTTTTGAATTATTTTTGTTTACAATTACAAAATAAATTTATAAAAAAATAATCATCAAAACTTTAAATCAGAATATTTACAGTAAGCAAAAGCACTATAATTAAACATATTAATCATTCACATAAAAATAAATTAATATAAATTTAAATTTTTATTATCTGAAAGTTATATTTTTTTATTATATTATTACTATGAGATATTTTTAATTGTTTAAATATTTATTTAAAAGAATTTATACAAAAAAATTATATTACAATATAAATTTGTTTTGACAAATAATAGTTTGTTTTGTATAATATTTTACAAAGTTTTGGAGGACGGTTTTATGTATTTAGTAAATCTTATGGAACAGAAAGTTTCAAAACTAGCAGATTCATATTTAAAAGATAAAAATATTCCTGTTAATACAAATATGCGTATGGATATTATAGCATATACTTTAAATAGAGTTCAGCCTCAGTATGTTACAAGTGCCAGAGGAGTACTTCACAGCTATAATAAAGATCCTATACAAAGCAATACAGAAATATTAAGCATAATAGCCGATGCTTGTGAAAAAGTTACAAGAAGAAAAGAAAATACATTATTAGAATCTGTGCCTTCAATAGATGAAAGCGGTTATTATTTAACATACCCTAGTATAATGGGAAATATTACTGCTTCAAACAATTTTGAAAAAATTGATAATGCTTTAGTTTATATATTCTGCGAGGGTCAAATACTTCAAGGTTACGGAGTTAATTTCCCTAATCCTGCTATAGTATCAAGTAATGTACCTGGAAAGTTTATGTTCTGCTTTATGCCTAAAAAAGTGGATTCTAATAAAGAAGTTGATGTTAAACTTGATATAGTTATAGAATCAGAAAAATTTATGCAATATGAAAGTGTATTGACATTTAAATTAAAACCATCATATTATAATGCTGGAGACATGCCTCTATTCTCCATAGAAGAAGTTAATGATATATTATTAATAGAAAATCATAATATACCTAATAATAATTAATTGTTATATATAATAAAAATAATTATCATAGCCCTAGTATAATCTTTTAAGAGAAGTTAATGAGAGTAATTAGATTTATCGTATTTGCATGTTTTTTGATTATTTTTATTGTAATAGCAAATTTAATTCATAAAAACAGTACTTCTTATGAAGTTGTTACTATAACAAGTCCATTTACTTATAAAAACATAATAACCTATAGTAATAATGATATAAAAGCCTTAGCTTCTTTATCTTTTAAAGATTCATTAGATAGTTTATCTGAAATGTTTGATATAGATGCCGCATTTATAGGAAATAATATTTTAAAAAAAAATATAAAAATAAGAGAAGATGAAGCGGAATTAGTAGTCTTTACTCAAAATAAGAATATAGGTCAAATAACTATTAACAGTTCTAAAAATGTAGATGTTTTTTTGGATAATGTTCTAGATGGGCTTTCATCGAATAATATACGTTTAGAAAAGCATTTATTAGATGATGAAAATGGCGATATTTTAGCTGAAATATATACTCATCAAGCTGAAAGCTATAAAATAATTATTACAAAAACATATTTAGAAAATTCACAAAATTTATCTATAGACTATATAAATTTGAATACTATTTGATATATTTGTATTATTTGTATTAAATCTGTAAAAATATTATTTTTTTTCCTTGACAAAAAATTTACTTAATATTAATATTATCATTACTAAATGAGATTAATTATCAATTATAAATTATTTTTTTATTATAGGGAATTATGATTATGAATAATACAAGAAATACCATACAAAAACAAGTTATATTAAACGCTGTTAAAGAATTAAAAAATCACCCAACTTCAGAAGAAGTTTACAACTATATAAAGCCTAATTTCCCATCTATAAGTTTAGGCACAGTATATAGAAATTTAAATTTACTATCAGAAACTAAAGAAATACAAAAGTTATCAGTTATAGATGATGCAGTACGTTTTGATCATATCACAAATGAACATTATCATTTCCAATGCAGTAAATGTAAAAAGCTATTAGATATACCTATGGAATATCAAAAAAAGCTAGATGAATTGGTTGCAAAAGAATATGATGTTGAAGTTTTTAAACATGATATAGTATTTACTGGAATATGTAAAGAATGTAAAGATTCTTAATTTTTTTAATTATTGTAATCGGTTTTTTTACATTAAAAAATAATTTATTTATATTCATTTTGTTAATAACTGTATCAAAAAGTCTTGATTTTAGTACTTATATTTTATATACTATTTGTATAACATTTTAAATTTAAGGAATAATTATGTCAAAAGGCTATTTAGCTTTAGTGCTACATGCTCACTTACCTTATGTGAGACACCCTGAACATGAAAACTTTTTGGAAGAAGAATGGTTATATGAAGCCATTACGGAAACATATATCCCTTTATTAGATGCATATGATCGAATGGTTAATGACGGAGTAAATTTTAAAATTACTATGAGTGTAACTCCTCCATTAATGAATATGTTAGCTAATGAATTACTTCAAAATAGATATGTTAATTATATAGAGAAATTGATAAAATTATCAGAATTAGAGTGTGAAAGAACATCATTAGATCCTAATTTTCATCATACTGCCGAATTTTATAGAGATAAGTTCAGAAAGATTAGAGATATTTTTGTTTATAAATACAATAAAAACATATTAAATGGATTCAGATATTTTTTGGAAAGAGGAAATTTAGAAATAATAACCTGCGGTGCTACACATGGATTTTTCCCATTCATGCAGGAATATCCTAAAGCAATAGAAGCTCAGCTAAAAATGGCTGTAAAAACTCATGAAAAACATTTAGGAAGAAAACCTACTGGTATATGGCTTGGAGAATGCGGATTCTTCCCTGGACTTGAAAAACATCTTGCAAACAATGGAATTAAATATTTCTTTGTTGATACTCATGGTATTATGTATGCTGACAGAGTACCTAAATACGGTGTTTACGCTCCTTTATATTGTTCAAGAGAAAGCAGAGTTGCTGCATTTGGTAGAGATATAGAAAGTTCAAGAAGTGTATGGAGTGCTGAAGTTGGATATCCAGGAGACTTCAGATACAGAGAATTCTATAGAGATATAGGTTATGATTTGCCATTTGAATATATTAAAGACTTTATACAAAGCAATGGACTTAGAAAAAACACTGGTATAAAATATTATAGAATTACTGGTAAAGATTGTGCAAAAGAGCCTTATAATCCTGAATGGGCTATGGAAGCTGCTGGAGATCATGCTGGAAACTTCATGTTCAACAGAGAAAAACAGATTGAGTATTTATCTTCTGTTATGGACAGACCTCCAATAGTGGTATCTCCTTATGATGCTGAATTATTCGGACACTGGTGGTATGAAGGTCCTATGTTTATAGAATTCTTAATGAGAAAAATTCATTATGATCAAAATACAATAGAAACTATTACTCCAAAAGAATATTTGGAAAGACACCCAGTAAATCAGATATCAATGCCTTCAATGTCAAGCTGGGGTGCTAATGGTTACGGAGAAGTATGGCTTAATGGTACTAATGGCTGGATATACAGACACTTACATAAAGCTGCTGAACGTATGATAGAATTAGCACATGACTATTACAATGAAACTGGTCTTTATGAGAGAGCTTTGAATCAGGCAGCACGTGAATTATTACTTGCTCAAAGCAGTGACTGGGCTTTCATTATGCATACTGGTACTATGGTTGATTATGCTGTTAATACAACTAAACTATATGTAAAAAGATTTACTGACCTATATTATGCTATTAAAAATAGGGACTTAAACGAAGAATGGTTAAGTAAATTAGAATGGCGTGATGATATATTCCCAGAAATGGACTTTAGAATATATAGTTAAATAATTAATTAAGAAATTTATTCAAGAGTATGTATATTACAAAATATGCATACTCTTTTTTATATCAAGTATTTATACCTAAACAACTACATTTTGTCAGAAATAATTTTTTTGAATTTTAAATATCTGCAGGGCTTTGCCCCGCACCCCAGTTCTTTTGCGACCGTAGGGAGTGCCTGTGGTATTGGCACAAAGAACCAAAAAGACTGCATTTTTAGTCTAAATTTAGGTTATATTCCATATTTAATGAATATTTTTCAAATATAAAGTTCTAGCAATTGCGTTTTCGCGAAGCGTATCCGAGCTTGTTGAGGATATAGCTACTTTTTTGTGCGGCAAAAAAGTTGATAATTCTATATAAAGTGCATCAGTTGACAAACTTAAAAATTTTCAGTATATATTATCCAATATTGACGAATTACAATTAATTATGTTTTATAAAAAACAGTTTTATATTTTTAGTATAAAATAAGATTTTACTTGATTATATATTTTTTGTATACTATAATTTATATATAAAAATTTTTTTAAAATAAAAAATAAATATTTAGAGGTGTATAATGGAACAAGAGGTAAAAGCAAGAATTGATTCTTGGTTAAATGGTTCTTATGATGAAGAAACCAAAAAAGAGATTAGAGCATTATTAGATGCAGGTAATGAAAAAGAGTTAATAGATGCATTCTATAGAGATTTAGAATTTGGTACTGGCGGACTTAGAGGTATAATGGGTGTTGGTACTAATAGAATGAATAAATATACTGTTGGTGTTGCTACTCAAGGTTTAGCTAACTATATATTAAAACAAGGCGGAAGTGATTATAAAGTTGCTATAGGATATGATTCAAGAAATAATTCTGATGTATTTTCTAAAGCTGCTGCTGAAATACTTTCTTCAAATGGTATAAGTGTTTATTTATATGATGATATTCACCCTATTTCACTTCTTTCTTATGCTGTTAGAAGTTTAGGCTGTATTGCAGGAATAGTTGTTACTGCTAGCCATAACCCTAAAGAATATAATGGTTATAAAGTTTATTGGACTGACGGTGCTCAAGTTATTCCTCCTCATGACAAAAACATAATAGAAGAAGTATTGAAAGTAAAACCTGAAGAAGTAAAAATGGGAGATGCTTCAAAAGTTACTTTTATAGGAAAAGATATTGAAGATAAATATATGAATGATTTAATGGGATATTTAGTTAACCCTGATATCATCAAAAAACATCATGATATAAAAATAGTTTATACTCCTATTCACGGTTCCGGATACAAAATGGTTCCTATGGCTTTAAGAAAAGCAGGATTCACTAATTTAACAACTATGGAAGGAGCTCAGCCGCCTAACGGAAACTTCCCTACTGTTGAATCACCTAACCCAGAGAATCCTGAAGCATTAAAAATTGCTGTTGATAAAGCTAAAGAAATAGGTGCTGAACTTGTTATGGGTACTGACCCTGACTGCGACAGAATGGGCTGTGCTTTACTTACTAAAGATGGTTCTTATATGTACCTTACTGGAAACCAAATCGGTTCTATTATGGCTTATTATCTCATTACAAATAAAAAGAATGTTAAAAATCCATATATAGTAAAAACTATAGTTACTACTGAACTTGCAAGAGCTATTGCTGATGCTAATAATGTAAAACTTTATGATGTTCTTACTGGATTCAAATGGATTGCTGATGTTATAGAAAGAGATAAAGAAGGAACATATTTATTTGGATTTGAAGAAAGTTTCGGATATTGTATCAACTCTAATGTACGCGATAAAGACGGCGTTAGTTCTTGTTTAATGCTAGCTGAAGTACTTGCTTATTGTAAAGAAAACAATATGACTTTAGCTGATTACTTAGAAAGCATTTATGAAAAATATGGCTATTTCTATGAAGAAACTATTTCTATAACTAAAAAAGGTGCTGATGGTGCTAAAGCTATAGCTGATTTAATGACTTACTACAGAAACAATTTACCTAAAGAAATTTCTGGTGTTGAAGTTGTAAGCATAAGCGATTATGAGAAAAAAGAAGTTTATGATAATACTGGTAAAAAAATAAATGATATTACTTTACCTAAATCTAATGTTCTTCAGTACATACTTGCTGATAAAACAAAAATTACTATCAGACCTTCTGGTACTGAGCCAAAAATCAAATTCTATTTTGAAGTTTGTGTAAAAGAAAGCAAAGATAAGAGACTTGCAGTTGCTAAAGAAAAAGTAGCTAATTTCAAAAAGTTTATTAAAGAATAAAATAATAATTTATTTATATAATTAATAAATATCAAAAGCCTCATTATTTTAATGGGGCTTTTTGATATTTAAAGATTTATTCTAAATCCCGCCCTTTATTCCTTATTACTATTTTTTAATTTTAATATTAATTATCTTAATAACTTAATCAGAAATTTCAGCACCCACCCAAGTGCTGATTAGATTTTTAATGCATTTAACGCACGGTGAACTAAATTTATAATATAATAAAAATTCGAATTACAAACAAATATATATTTTTTAGCTTATTCTGCGTGCGGTTAATACACCATAAATTAAAAAAATCCTGGGCGGGCAGCTAAAATAACGGTTAAAATAGAAAAGAAAAAAGAATACAAAAATAACAGAATAGCATTAATAAACCTAAAGGGCGGGCAAATGTAATTAAAACTATATTAATCTTCACGTATTTTTATATTAAATCTATTTCTAAAACTAGAATAAACCGAAGGTATTATTATCAATGTAAACATAGTAGAAAATATTAAACCTCCGCATACAGCTATAGCTAAAGGTCTGTACATTTCACTTCCATTACCAACTTCAAATATCATAGGAAGCAAACCTAATATAGTAGTTAATGATGTCATAAGTACAGGTCTTAATCTTCTCTTACAAGATTCTAAAGCTGCATTGTCCCAGCTTATTTTTTTCTCAATAACTACCCTATTCATATAATCAATCAATACTATGCCATTATTAACAACTATACCAACAAGCATTATTATTCCTATACCGCTATAAACATTTAAAGTTTGCTTTCCTAAATATAAAAATACTAATGCTCCAAATAATGCAAATGGAACTGCTAAAGATATTACAAAAGGCGTAATATAAGATTCAAATTGTCCTGCTATAATAGCATATACAAATACTAAAGCCATTATTAAAGAAATAATCAATTGCATAAATGCTTCCTGCATATCCTCATAATCACCTGAAAAATTTACAGAAAACCCGCTAGGTATATATATTGTTAAGCTCTTTTCTAATATCATTAATAATTTCATTTATAGGTCTTCCAAAAGAACTTGCACTTATTTCTATTATTCTTTTATCATTTTTTCTATTTATCTCTGTCGGACCTGTAGCTTTATGAATATTAACAACAGAAGAAATAGGCACTATACCATTTGAAGTTGGTATCATCATCTTTTGAATAGTTGAAATAGTATCTCTGTTTATATCTTCTAAACGAACTATAATATCAGTGTCTACATATATAGAATTATTTAAAGTCATTTTGCTGGCTGTAGTACCGCTGAAAGATGTTCTTATAATATTAGCAATGGTGTTAATATTTATACCCATTTTGGAAACTAAATCTCTATTAATATCAAAAATAAGTTCATGATTCGAATCATCTTCTTTTACTAAAACATTTCTCACCCCATCAACTTTAGATGCAGCGGCTATAATATTACTTGCCACATCATAACCTCTTTCCAAATCTTCACCCACAAGTTCTATAACTATAGCACTATAATCCTTAGGCTTACCTAAAGCAACATTCTCAGAATTAAGTTCTATACGTCCTGGATAACCATTAACTCTGTTTCTAATCATCTCTATATAATAACTTATATCTAATTTTCTTCCTAATTCTCTATCAACTAATTTTACCCTAACCTCTCCATGATGCTCATTTCTCCCTGTTCTAACTCTTGTTTCATAATATTCCATATTGTTTCCAACAGCATCTTCTATATAATGCTCCATAGATTTCATAAACATATCTGTAAATTCTACTCTGGCACCTACTGGAAGTCTTAATCTTGAAATAATTGTTCCTTCATCGGATACTGGATATCCTTCTTTTCCTATATTAGTTAATAATAAAAATAATGATATGCTTAATGATAAGCCTATTAAAGCAAATGATTTCTTTTTATTTCTTATCACTATATAAAGTGCAGCTAAATAAAATTGTTCTATTTTACTATGCAAATTCTTATTAAAAAAATCAGATAATTTATTTAATATCAAATTCAATTTGCTTTGATTATTTAATTTTCTTAATCTTGAAGCTAACAAAGGAACTATAGTTAAAGCTACAAATAGTGAAGTGATTAATGAAATAGAAACAGTCATACATAAATCACTAAACATCTGCCCCATTTGTCCTTGAACAAAAAGAAATGGCAGGAATACGCATACGCTTGTTAAAGTAGAAGCTGTTATAGCAATAGATACTTCACTTGTACCTAAAATAGATGATTTTAAATTATTTATTCTAGTAGTTTTTTTGTCATAATTATATTTTGAATAATAATTATTATAATAAAAAATATTTTCTAGAACAACTATAGAATTGTCAAACATCATTCCAACACCTAGAACCAAACCTGAAAGCGATATTACATTTATTGTTATATCAAAGAAATACATTAATATAAAAGTACTTATAACTGATATAGGTATGGAAACACTTATAATAAATACGCTTTTTATATCCCATAAATAAAACATAAGAACTATAACAGCAAATAAAGCACCCTGCCAAACTGTATTTAATACATTGCGTATAGAATTATTTATTGTATCTGAACTGTTAAATAATATTTGATAATAAACACCAGCAGGCAAATTAATACTATCAAGTCTTTTCTGTATATCTCTTGATATTTGTATGATATTGCCTCCTGATTCTTTAGTTATAGCGACAGTTAATGCCTTGCTTCCATTTATACGAACTATTTCTGAATCATCTTCATAATCTTCATGAACATAAGCTATATCTCTTACTCTCAAAGGATAAATTCTATCTCTTAAAGCTATAACTACATCTTCAATATCTTCTACCTCTCTGAACTCTCCTGTAGTTCTTATATTATATTTGTATACTCCTTCATAAGTTTCGCCGCCTGCAATATTCTGATTTTCTAAAGCCAAAGTACGAACTATATCATTAATATTTATGGAATAAGCATTAAGTCTATTTAAATCTATATCAACACAAATAATTTTTTTTAATCCGCCCCTTATTTCTGTTTGGGCAACTCCGTCAACTTGTTCTAATCTTGTAAGTATTTGACTATCCACTAAATCATACAAAGAAGATAAATTATCCGTACCAAAAAAAAGCTATATTCATTATAGGTGTAGCATCACTTGAAAATTTTGATATATTAGGGTTTTCTGCCTCATCTGGTAAAGATGATCTGATCATATCTATAGCTTCCCTTATATCATCGGCTGCGGTTTGTAAATCTGTGCCCCAATTAAATTCTATTTCAACATTAGATTCAGACTCTTTTGATTTTGACTTAATGTTTTTTACATTATTAACAGAAGATACAGCACTTTCTACTATTCTGGTAACCGATTTCTCAACTTCTTCTGGTCCAGCATTCTCATAAGTTGTTTTTATGCTGATAATAGGTACTTCCATATCAGGCAAATAATTTATATTAAATCTTGAAATACTTATAAATCCAATTATGAACATGGATACGAGTGTAACAAATACTGTTGTCGGTCTGCTTACTATGACAGTAATAAATTTTTTCATTTTTATAAATTTAAATCATAAAAATATTTCGCAAATATGATATTAAATTCTAAAAAATATTCAATAGCATTTATTAAGAAAAAAACAACAAAAACTATTCTTTTTTATTATTTTTATCTTTATTATATAGCATTTTTACTAGGAAAACTAATGCAATAATTATTAATACTTTGATAATAATGCTAAGTATGCCATGAATACCAAAATGAGGTCCAAACAACATTGGAAAATCAAAATAATTCCTTGCATGTGGGTGAGCTGGGGGCATATGAAACATTCTGTCAAATGCCGGAGAACATGAACTCAATAAAAAAAGTGATAATATAGAAGAAATTATAAAAGTAAGTTTTTTTAACATAGTAGTTATCCATTGTTTTATTTGCTTTATTAGACGAAAAATTATAATAAAAGTTCCCAATAAATATTTATTTTTCATAAAAAAGTTGTATTATTATAATTAATATAAATAGGAAATAATTATGGAAATATTAGATTTAGAAAGAGCCGAATACGAATTAAACAAAGCATACAAATCAAACCCTACTCCTTGGGCTGAACATTCAAGATATGTTGCCAAAGCTGCAAGGATAATAGCTTCTGAATACAATAAAAAATCAACAAATAAAAAATTAGATGAAGACAATTCCTACATATTCGGACTTTTACATGATATAGGAAGATACACTGGTATAAGTGTAGAAAGGCATTTGATAGATGGATACAAATACTGCATTAATTACGGCTGGGAGAAAATGGCTCAAATATGCATAACTCATGCCTTTATGATACCAGATGTAAATACTGCAATAGGAAAATTTGATATGCCTGAAGAAGATTTCAACTTCATAAAAAATTTCGTTACCAATGCTGTATATGATGATTATGATTTACTTATTCAATTATGCGACAGTCTTGCATTGCCTTCCGGATTTTGTTTGCTCGAAAAAAGATTTATAGATGTTGCCTTAAGATACGGAACATTTCCGCAAAGTGCATTGAGGTGGAAAAGGGTATTTGAAATAAAAGCATATTTTGAAAGTGTTATAGGAACTTCAATTTACAATTTACTTCCGAACATAAAAGACAATATTTTCTAAGTATTCGCCTATACCCTTACTTCGTTGCGGGTACACTTCGTGCGGGCTTCCCGCACAGCACTGCAACCCATTAAGGATAGACATCTATATACGACAGAAGTAAGTACTATAAAGTATGCAGATGACTACCCAACAAACAAAAAATTATAAAAATAATAAGAACATAATTTAATAAAATTCTCTACTTATATCAGTATAATCTAAATTATATAAATTACTTTCTCTAGGCTTCATTTTATATAATGGTATTCTTATACCATATTTACTTTTCAAAATACTTGCAATTAGTGCAATATTTTCATCTTCAGCATTCATACCAAAATAAATAGCCTTAATTGGTAAATAAATATACTCTTCTTTAGTATCAGCAATAATCCTATATTCATATTCATATTTCCAATCTTTGTATTTTAAATAAAATAAATAGTTTTATCAATAAAAAGAATTAATATATAAATAATTTAATCATATAGCAATAATTTACTGATTAAGTCTAAGCAAATCTATTTGTTCCACATTCATAGGCGATTGATTATAAATATAATTGCATTCTTTACATAAAGGTACTATATATATCGTATCATGAGAATAATTAGGATAAACATGAGCTCCAACCTCAGCATCATTATTACATGCTAAATTAGAGCACTTTTGAAATTTTCTTTCTTTTTTATCTTCCCAATACTCTTTCCAAGTATTATAACCACTTGGTGGATTTTCATTTGAAGTTCCTATTTTATTATATACTGTAATCATCATAACTCCTTTGTAATTTATATAAATTATAATAATGTAATAATTTTATTTAAACATCTTATAGTTCCTTTTTAATAACCTTCTATAACCCTCACTTCATCATCGGCCAAATTGTATAAAGAATACACAATCTTATCAAAAGATTTCCTCACTTCATGAATACTGCAATTAAACAGAATAACCATTTGTAAAGATAATCTATATCTTAAAATTAAGGGGCTGTCCTAGATAACTAAAAAAGCTCCTTTTGTGCTAAATTATATATAATTTCTAATTGTTTTTCAACTT